>JACQJU010000124.1 GCA_016204905.1 Candidatus Gottesmanbacteria bacterium
GAATAATTAGAAATTATGAACATACTCATCCCAGATTCCTGGCTTCGTGAATATCTAGATACTCCTGCTACTCCTTCCCAAATCAAGACACATCTTTCATTGTGTGGACCAACCATAGATAGAATAAACTCAGTTGATGGCGATTTTATTTATGATGTGGAAATTACATCCAACAGAGTAGATATGGCCTCGGTTCATGGTATAGCTAGAGAAGCTAGAGCTATACTTCCCAGATTTGGCATCCCAGCAAAACTTAAAGCACCTCGGGGGTGGCAGGCTGAAGCGTCAGCGAAAGCCATGACTCCCCCGATGGTGAAGGAATCAAGAAAAGAACTATCTCTGACAGTTTCTGATCCTGACAAACTTTGCGATCGACTCCTTGCACTTGTCATTGATGGAGTAAAAGTAGGCGAGTCTCCAAAATTTATGAAAGATAGACTAGAAAAATCTGGAATCCGATCGCTTAACAATCTCATCGATATTACCAATTATGTCATGCTGGAATTAGGTCATCCCTGCCATGTCTTTGATTATGATCGTATAAAAACCGCCAAACTGATATTAAGAAAGGCCAAAAGGGGTGAAAAATTGGTCACTCTGGATAATAAAGAATTTACACTCGAGGAAAATGATGTCATCATCGATGATGGCACCGGCAGAATTATCGATCTTCCTGGTATTATAGGTACAGCCAATAGCGTCGTCACAGATGCTACCAAAAGGATAGTTTTATTTATCGAATCCAATAATCCTCTAAATATTAGAAAAACTTCTATGCGACTGGGTACTAGGACTCTTGCTGCCACTCTCAACGAGAAACACCCTGATCCAGACCTCGCTAAAACAACATTCCTAAGAGCAATGAAGCTCTTTCAAGAAATCGCCTCAGTAAAACTGGCGGGAAAAATTATTGATATCTATCCAAACCCTCCAAAAATTAAGACTGTCAATATTTCCAGCGATTTTATTAATCAGCGATTAGGCGTCACTCTAAAAACGGAAGAGATGAAAAGTATTCTAGAATCTCTAGAATTTCAAGTTAAAATTCTTGGCTCACAACTTGCTGTCACTCCACCGTCTTTTCGTCAATTCGACATTAGTATTCCCGAAGATATTGTCGAAGAAGTAGCCAGAATTTACGGTTATCACAATCTGCCAAGCCGCATTATGTCCGGGGAAATTCCTGTACTTGATAAACAACAAGAGATAAAGTCACCTCGGGGGTGGCCGAAGGACTCCCCCGATGGTGGAGGAATCACGACAAACCCTTTATTAATAGAAAATAAACTCAAAAATATACTCAAATATTGGGGCTACACAGAAACCTACCATTACTCTTTCGTATCCCAAGAACTCATAGAAAAATCTGGATTAAAAACAGAAGATCATTTGCGCCTTTCCAATAGTCTCACTCCCGAAACAGAATATATGAGAACCAATCTTATTCCTTCCATGCTTGATACGATCGTCAAGAACCAGGCATATAGAGATAGATTACAACTATTTGAACTTGCCAAGATCTACGTCCCACCTCGGGGGTGGCAGGCTGGAGCGGCGGCGAAAGCCATGACTCCCCCGACGGTGAACTCTTTACCAAGTGAGATTTCCATGCTGACCATCACCAATCAAACGAGCCTTTATCATTTAAAAGGTATTGTCGAAGGACTACTAAAGGAATTAGGAATTAGTGGTCTTACTAATAATCCAATGACCAATGACCCAATGACTAATCTCTCTCACTTTTTCCATCCTCAACAAACATTACAAATAACCAAAGACAAAATTCTGTTAGCCACCATCGGTAAACTCCACCCATCTCTATCAACTAAATTTGCTCTAAAAAAAGATACTTACATAGCCTATCTAAATGTAGAAAACATTATCAAAGTCTATAATCCTCTCAAAAAATTCACTCCTATCCCACAATATCCTGCTATTATCGAAGATATTACTATCCAAATTAAATCTAATACTCAAATAGGTCTAATTATAGATAATATTTATGAAATCAGTAATTTAGTCAAAAATGTAGAACTGATCGATAGATACAAAAACAAAGTTACACTCCGTATCTCGTATCAAGACCCTACCAAAAATCTTACAACTGAGGATATTGAGACTATTAGAGAAGAAATAATTCGAAAAGAAAAGGTGCCAAGCTAAACCACCTTAAATGTGTCCAGCATAAATGTGTCAAGCATAAAAAAATGCGCCCTGTTTAGAATAGTAGTATTAACCTTTCGGTTAACCCCAGTTACCCTAAACAGAGCGCATGTACGTTGCAATTGCGGGATCAAAGCATTTAGGTCGACATGGAGTCAGGTAAACCTGTCTGGCCGATTCCCAATGCCTCATGAATTTCCGTCAGATAATCCTGTGCCACTTGATAGTCATACGGATTACCGACGACTTTGGCGAGGTCTGGCCGGATTTGACCGAGGCGCACTATCTGAACCCTGTCGTCCTCGACATCGACATTATATGTGATCATCCAGCGCCCAAACATTCGCGTCAATGAAATCATAAATCGCTTCCTCCTCTAACCACCGATCATGGTCATACAAACTATGGTATCGACCACGATCGGCTGTTAACTTACTGATTTTCATCACCAGCATAGGGATCGATCAGCGATCCCCTTAATTCTTGAGCTATTCTCTGCTCCTCCTCTTGGGCGAAGGACTCACCAACGCCAATACCACGGTTGTGACCCTTGTCTGTTACATGAGATTCCTGGCCGTGGATTTTGCAGCGTGGATTGTGTATGCGCTTTCGTTTACCACCTCTGTTGTCTCGGGCGTAAGTGCACGAACATGCCTCACTCATAATTTACCCCCTTATATTGATTTGCTTCTCTACAGATACGCGGTCGATCAGAACTAATCCTATAAACTTATATTCCACCTCCTTTTGGGAACAGAAACTGTGTAAACTAGCAGCACCTTTGTTTACCCATTTCCGTTATCCTGCCGCGCAGGGATTCAAGATCATCTTTAGTAAATCTGCATCTTTCCATCTGGTATCGTACGCGTTTCCAATTCTCGGAATTGAAAACTGCTTCTGGAAAGCGACCTCCGGACTGTGGCCACACGGCAATAGGATTAGCATCGCCAGGTTTAAACACCTGAAATTGCCAGCCATCGAGATTTCGCGTTATAATGACCCAATTTCCTGTCGCACTCATTACTCTTTCCTCTAACATGATTTCACCTCCGTCTGAACTCACTTTTACCGATATTGGTAAAAGATGGTTCTTCGGCTACAAAATTTATAGCCAAAAATCCATCTTTTACCATCGTATTTCCGCAATTTGTCAACGTGCAAAATAAAAAAACAAGAGCTATAAATAAACAAGTGCAATTATTACCTGGTCTTATTACTCTAGATTTCTGGATTATACCAGCAGTAAGGTCAAAAATAAACTATAGGGTAATTATTTTACGGGGTAGGAGATGGAGTCACCGTCTTAGGATCTTCCTTGATTCCGATAGTTATCGTTGATTCTCCAGTCCGATCGTCCTTGTTATATGCCTTGACTTTAATTTGGTGCACGCCTACTTCCAGAGTCAAATTCTCGTCTATATTATTTTTATCATTAACACTAGTTTTCAGAGAATCATCGATATAAATTTCTATTTTTTTTATTTCTTTGACACTCGATACTTCAGCTCTCACATTTATGGTATTATCATCTATCTTTTCCATATTGCCAGGTTTTTTGATGGACACTACTATCGTGTTTTCATCAGCAGCCGTAGTCTCTCCCGGCGGATGATATTTTTCCTCTCCTTGTCCTCCTATCCAAGCATTTATCCCATCTTGAAAGCGATTTTTACCATCTGTTGAGATAGGATCTTTTTCTTCAAAAACATAATATTCCTTTTCATCATATTGCCCAGTAGCTATATCTATCACACTAGCCAATTTTTTATTATCGCTTTTAGACACTTTCACTTTTTTATATATCGGAGAGACGCTAGTCGGTTCCGTACCTTTGAGGAAATATTCACTTCTTGTTCCTATACCATCTTTTGGCAATCCTCCAGCAAAAGAGTCTATATCCATTGCTATCACATTATCTGGCATATTAAGTGGATCATTGGAAATATCTCTGAGTACTTCTCGCATCACTCTATTCCAGATAGGTGCCGCTCCGCTCACTCCAGAAGCTAGTTTAGAATCCATCGGCGAATTATCATTATTGCCTACCCAGACACCTACTACCGCACCACTTGTATATCCTGCCGTCCAATTATCCCTTTTATCATCAGTCGTTCCCGTTTTGACCGATACTGTTTTACCAGGTATAACTAGATAACTATTAGTTCCAAAAACTTCCTTTCTGGAGTCATTATCACTGAGTATATGAGAGATCAAAAAAGCTATACCGTCATCCAACACCTTTTTACCCTTTGTCCCTCGATGCTCATAAAGAGTATCTTCATCCTTGTCTGTCACTTTGACTATCGATATTGGCTCATGTAGTGTCCCACCTGTAGCCAATACTCCATAAGCTGATGTTAGATCTAGCAGAGTGACTTCACCGCCTCCTAGTGTAATAGAAAGTCCCAGACGATTGATATTCTCCTGTGTTGGTTCCAGGCTAGATATACCCATATCATAAGCCTGCCTCAATATATCTTTTATCCCCACCCAGGCCGTGAGTTTTACCGCTGGCACATTTATAGAGTTCCCCAATGCATATCGCAGTTGGATAGGTCCCCGGAATTTATTGTCATAATTTTTTGGCACATAATCCGCTTTTCCTTCGCCCCCGGGAAAATGTGTCTCTACATCCATCACCAAACTGGATGGCGTATAACCTTTCGATAGAGCCGTAGCATAAGTGATCGGTTTTAGCGCTGATCCCGGCTGCCTCAGTCCCTGTGTCGCTACATCAAATTTACCCTGAAATTTCTCGTCGGACGAATTGAAATCTTTACTCCCTACTAGCGCCTTTATTTCCCCTGTTTTGGGGTCTATTACTACCAGAGCGCCATTCGTAGCCCTAAGCCCTTTGAGTTTATCAATTTCCTCAAGAACTATTTTCTCAGCTTTTTCTTGCATTTTTAGATCCAGAGTTGTAGTTACTCTTAGTCCGCCTCCGTCGACCATTCTCTCACCAAACTGTTCTACTAGTTGCTTTTTGACATACATCACAAAATGAGCCGCCTTAAAAGATGTACCCTCTTCGGCAAATTTTACTTTATCCATTGCTTTATTAGCTTTATCTTCTTCCTCCCTCGTAATATAGCCATCTTCTCTCATCCGTCGGAGTACTTGCTCTGATCGCCAGACATAGGCTTTGGGATCTGATCCAAAAGGGGAATAAACAGAAGGCAACTGGGGTAGTCCAGCCAATATAGCCGACTCAATAAGAGTCAGTTCCTTTACATGTTTTCCAAAATAAGTTTGTGCTGCCGTTTCTACTCCCCAAGCTGTCCCTCCATATGGTGCTTCGTTGAGATACATCTGTAATATTTCATCTTTAGTATATTTTCGCTCAATTTGCGTTGTTAATATAAATTCTTTCACTTTTCTGGCTATCGATCGCTCATTCGTCAAAAGCACATTTTTTACCAATTGTTGAGTCAGTGTTGATCCACCCTGCACACCCCTTAGTGTCAGTGTATTTACAAATGCCCTCATTATACCTTTTATATCCACGCCTTCATGTTTATAAAAGTCTTTATCCTCAATCGCCAGTGTGGCATTTTTGAGATGCTCTGGCATGTCCTCAAGCGGTACCGGTACTCGATTCTGATCAGCATAGATGTCATACAAGACTTCACCATTGCGATCATATATCACAGTGGAAAGGTTATCGACTCTTTTTATTTTGTCGGGCTGGGGAAGATCACGAGAATACCATATGAAAAGTCCAAATCCAAAAACAAGAAACAAAACTACAGCCACTGCCGAAACTGTAGTCAATATGCTAAAAAGCTTCAGTCTATTTTGTGGAAAAAATATTTTCCTGATCTTCCGCGGGATTGGGTTAAAGCCCATGATCGAAGTTTAACAAAAAGTGTATCTTCAGGCAAATTCGTTTATAAATTTCCAAAATACCAAAGGTGTCTATTCTGATACACCTCTAAGATGTACTTGAAAGTACTATGGTTCGATTCATGGTACTTTTTAAATTTTGGTTCGCTTCTTATGTTATTTCCAAATTATATAAATTCTGCTATAGTGGAGAAGCAAATTATGGACAAGATTGATGAATTACTTACTCGAGGCGTAGACAAAATTTATCCTTCTCGAGATGCTCTAGAAAAAGTACTTCGTTCTGGCAAGAAACTCCGACTCTATCAGGGATTCGATCCAACTGGTACATTACTTCATATCGGCCATATGACGGGACTGCGCAAATTGAGGCAATGGCAAGATTTAGGACATCATGTCATCTTTCTGATAGGCGACGGCACTGGCCAAGCAGGTGACCCCTCCGGCAAAACACGAGGCAGAGAAAAATATCTCACCAACGAACAACTTCGTCAAAATGCTCGCGACTACGTGCTGCAAGCCAAAAAAGTAGTTCGTTTTGATGGCGATAATCCAGTAGAGATACTCTACAACGGCGATTGGCTCAACAAACTTAGTTTAGTTGACCTCCTAGATATTGCCGGCCATTTTTCTCTCCAACAACTCGAGGAGAGAGAGATGTTTGTCGAGCGTAAAAAGAAAGGCGAGCCGATTAACCTCAGAGAATTCCTCTATCCTCTATTGCAAGGTTATGATTCCGTAGCTATGAAAGTAGATCTAGAACTCGGCGGTAGCGACCAAACTTTCAACATGCTCTGCGGTCGGACTCTAGTCAGAAACTATTTGGCCAAAGAAAAATTTGTCATGACGACACCGCTTCTTACCGATAACCAAGGTAAAAAAATTGGTAAAACCGAAGGCAATGTCATCGCCCTCAATTCCCCCCCAAAAGAGCTTTATGGCCTGATTATGAGTTTATCAGATGATGTTATAGTCAAAGCCTTTGAGTATATTACCGATTTACCCCTAGAAGAAGTCAAAGAGATCGAAAAGAAAATATCCCGAGGCGACAACCCGATGGTCTACAAGAAAAAACTCGCTTTAACTCTTACTGCAATGCTCAATAGCCAAAAAGAAGCCGCGGAAGCCGAAAGCTATTTTGAGCAAGCCTTCCAAAAAAGAGAAACCCCAGAGGAAATACCTATAGTAAAACTAGATCAAAATATAAATATTGTCGATTTTTTGGTCCAACAAAAATTAGCAGGAAGCAGGGGAGAGGCCAAAAGGTTAATAGAAGCAAATGCAATCGAATTGGATGGAAAAATTATTTCAAAAGTTAATGAGGTCGTAAAACCAGGTATAATGAAAGTAGGCAAAAGAAGATTTCTTAGGTTAATATAAACAGGTGCAGAGCTATTCCACCTAACAGGTGGAATTGACAGGTGGAATTGATTTAATAAATTGGGATTTGTTTAGGTCAATTAGAAATTAGAATAATTAGAAATTTTATGAATATATTTAGGAAACACAAAAAAATCTGGACCATCATAGTTATCATTGCTACCTTTGCCCTGGTAGCATCATCATTCTTACCATTTCTTTTTCTTTGATAAATACCCTGTTATAATTGCCCTCATGATGCCTCTTACGCTAGATACTCCTATTGATGATGTCTTTATGATCGGCCCAATCATGGCCGGAAAGTTGCATAAACTAAATATCTATACAGTCGAAGATCTCCTTCGCCACTATCCTTTCCGCTACGAAGACTTTTCTATCATCTCCAAAATAGCCCAAGTCCAAATAGGTGAAACTGTCACTATAAGAGGAAAAATTATTTCCTTCAAAAATATTTATACCAAACTCGGCAAAAAGATACAGCAAGCCCAAATCTCAGATGAAACAGGTAATATTGATGTTACTTGGTACAACCAACCCTTTCTCTCCAGGATTTTGAAAGTCGGTCTTATCGTCAATCTTTCTGGCAAGGTAACCTTTTTCAAAAATAAATTAGTTTTGACCTCCCCTGAATATGAGATAGACAAACCCATCAACATCCATACCGGCAGGCTAGTACCCGTCTATCCCGAAACTTATGGTGTCTCTTCCAAGTGGTTAAGATCCCGTATTGCCCCTCTACTAAGAACCCTAAAAGCGACAATCTCTGATTTCCTGCCCAAAGATACTATCGAGAAATATAATTTCCTGGCCGAGGATGAAACTCTCAAACAAATTCACTTTCCCTTGTCTTTAGATTTAGCCACCCGCGCCCGAGATAGGCTTTCCTTTGATGAACTCTTTCTCATCAAACTTGCCTCTCTAAAAAGGAAAAGTGAATGGCAAAAGGAAACTGTCGGTAAAAGGTTCAAAGTAAATCAATTTCAGTCTAAACTCGACTCATTTATCACCAATTTACCCTTCAAACTCACCGGCGCCCAGAATAGGTCTGTAGCTGAGATACTCGCTGATCTAGGCAAAACTACTCCCACTAACCGCCTCCTCGAAGGCGAAGTCGGGTCAGGAAAAACAGTAGTAGCCACAATTGCTATGTACCTAGCTTACCTAAATAAATTTAGTTCCGTACTTATGGCCCCCACAGAAATACTTGCTCAACAACACTACGAAACCGTCAATAAATTACTTGAGCCCTATGGTATCAAAACAGCACTTATCACTAGAAATTCAAAATTTAAAATTTCAAATTTAAAATTTCAAATTTTTGTTGGTACCCATGCTCTCCTATCCGAAAAAGTAACCATCAAAAATTTAGGCCTTATAGTCATTGACGAACAACAAAGATTTGGCGTCGAGCAAAGAGCTCTACTCAAGGAAAAAGGCCTAAACCCTCATCTTTTGACTATGACGGCTACTCCCATACCCCGTACCATGGCTCTTACACTCTACGGCGAATTAGATCTATCCATCATAGACCAATTACCAAAAGAAAGAAAAAGAGTCAAAACTTATGTGGTACCGCCAGAGAAAAGAGAGGCGGCTTACGAGTGGATCAAAAAGGAAATAAATACCCACTCTACCCAAGCATTTGTTATTTGTCCTCTTATAGAAGACTCAGAAAGTCTAGAATCTGTAAAAGCAGCCAAAAGTGAATATGAGAGATTAAAGAAAAACATCTTTCCCGATCTTAGACTAGGCCTCCTTCATGGACGTCTAAAAGTGAAAGAGAAAAATAATATTTTGGACAAATTTAAAGACAAACAAATTGACATTCTTGTCTCCACCCCCATCGTCGAAGTCGGCATCGATATACCCAACGCTACTATTATGGTCATCGAGGCAGCGGAACGTTTTGGCCTCACACAGCTCCACCAACTGCGTGGTAGAGTCGGCCGGGGAGAGTTACAATCATACTGTCTTCTTTTCTCTGAGATAGACTCAGAAACTTCATTGCGTCGCCTAAAAGCCTTAGAAAAAACATTTATCGGAGCAGAGCTAGCCGAACTAGATCTTAGACTACGTGGTCCAGGCGAGTTTTTTGGTACCAAACAACATGGCATCGGCAATCTGAAAATAGCTAGTCTGAGTGACACCAAAACTATCGAAATAGCAGATAAAGAAGCAAAGAATATCATCGCCAACACAGCGCTAATACAATCTAGCCCCTTGCGAAAGGCCCTAGAAAAATATACAATAAAGAAGATATCTCGGGATTAGCGAATATGTTTATCAGTAATTCGCAAATTCGCATTTATTTGCTTTAAATTCGTATAAATTCGCATGTTACTATGACACCATTACCCAAAAGACGCCATTCGACTAGACGTGGCGGCAAAAGAGAAGCTGCCATCAGCAAAAGTATACCTATCCTGCAGAAATGCCCCAAGTGTGGATCAGCCAAAATTTCTCACCAAGCCTGCCGGAATTGCGGATATTATGGTGATATTCAAATTATTCTCCCCAAAAAGCCAAAAGACAAAAAATGAAAACCTCCAAGGACCCTCGACACCTAGCCAGGTTAAGGATTGTCGGCGAATTATTTTCCCACAGCTTTCTTGACCAAAATACTGATACCAGAAGTCACCAGGTCATAGAACAATTAGAGAAAATTGACCCTCTTATCACCGCCTCAGCACCCGAATTTCCCCTTGACAAAATAGCCAAAGTGGATTTAGCTATATTAAGGCTAGCAATTTATGAACTAGTTATAGAAAAGAAAGAACCCCCAAAAGTTATCATAGATGAAGCAGTCGAAATAGCCAAAACACTCGGAGGCGACGGCAGTCCACCTTTTATAAATGGCGTTTTAGGAACAGTATTAGAACATGCAAAACAATCAAACCTTTGACCAAAAATTAGTCACTATACTAAAAGACAAATTGGGATTAGAAGACCAGGAACTTAATCTCCAAGACAACCTTGAGACTGATCTCAATATAGGTGAACTGGAAAAAGCTGACCTTTTTGCTTCCCTTGAGAAAGAATTAAATTTTTCTATCGAAGACAAAAGTCGTCTTGTAAACGTTAAGACTCTGGAAGATCTTATCCATTTAGTCGAGGAAAATTCTCATGAGTTTTGATACTCTCGAAAAAACTCTCGGTTTTGGTTTCAAAAACCAGAACCTCGTCAAGATGGCCTTCATCCATCGTTCCTATCTAAATGAAGCCAAGGAAAATCTGGAATCAAATGAAAGATTAGAATTTTTGGGAGACAGCATCTTATCTTTTCTAGTTTCCAAATTTTTATATACTACTTACCCACATCTGCCTGAGGGCGAACTCACCAGTTTAAGATCAGCTATTGTCAAAACCAAAACGCTTTCCCAAATAGCCAGTGATTTGTCCCTTGGTACTTTACTCAAACTATCCAAAGGAGAGATTGCCTCCAATGGTAGAGAAAATCCTTCCATACTTGCCGATACCTTTGAAGCTTTATTAGGGGCAATATTTTTAGACCAAGGCCTACCCAAGGCAGAAATGGCCATCAAGAAGTTTTTACTACCCCAGTTAACAGAAATTATCGCCCTCAAAGCTTACAAAGACGCCAAAAGCTCTCTACAAGAGATCATCCAAGAAAAGACACGCTCCTCTCCCGTCTACAAAGTACTCCAAGAAAAAGGACCTGATCATGCCAAAACATTCACCATCGGCGTCTTTCTGGGAGACGAACTTCTGGGCAAAGGAGTGGGCAAGAGTAAACAAGAGGGCGAACAGATGGCTGCAGCCGTCGCACTTGAAGCCTGGGCCAAAAGATAATATAATACATGCTTATAAATTAGAATTAAAAATTATAAAGTCTAAATTACAAATTACCTGCCTACCGGTAGGCAGGTAATTTGTAATTTAGACTTTATAATTTTTA
>JACQJU010000118.1 GCA_016204905.1 Candidatus Gottesmanbacteria bacterium
AGAATTCAAAAATTAAATTTATCATTGCTAGTTAGATATGGTCATAAGAATATAGCAAAGCACAATGATCGACTTAATAAAATGTATAGTTCTACGATCGCTGTATATGCATATATTACAGCATGTTTAAAAATCATAAATAATCTTGTTATTATTCCAAAACAATTTATAGCGTGGAGTAATGATATAACGAACATTAGAAACAGACTTTCTGCTCATCCTGATAAAATGGAAATTTTTGAGACAAAAGAAGTTATAAATATGACTTCCTATGGATCAAGTATGTGGAGTTCGACTGGTACTGTACAATTTCGATTAGTTAATACTGATGAGAATAAACCTGAAGCACATAAAAGTATTTATGTTAATCCACAAGTAGATTTTACAAAATTAAAGCAATTATTAGAGTACATAGTTAATGGAAAGATTTTAAAATTTATTAAGTAGCAAAATAGTTTCTGACAGTGTATAAGGTGGTCAGCCTGAGTTTTCCAACAAAAGCTTAGCCTCATTCCTCCAAAAATGGCACTATCCCATATAGACTCGGACTATTTGATATAATGCTAAGATGAAGATTGCAGTGATTTTGGGTAGTACACGAAAAGTTAGGCGTGGGGCGCGAGTCGCCAAATGGCTTATGAGAGAGTTGGCTAAGTTTGAGGGAATTAAGTTTGAGCTTTTGGATCTACTAGATTATCCGCTCCCCTTTTATGACGAACCAAATTCTCCTGACAGTTTGGAAAATGGCTATTCAATAGAAGTGGCTACCAAATGGGCAGCAAAAATTGGAGAAGCAGATGGATATATTCTTATAGTCTCTGAATATAATCATGGACCTACAGCAGTGCTAAAAAATGCACTGGATTATGTCTACAATGAATGGAATAAAAAGCCGGTGACATTCGTGAGTTATGCAACTGGTACTGCAGGAGGAACCCGTGCAGTAGAACAATTGAGACAGATTACTGTAGAGTTACAGATGGCACCTATGAACAGAGCAGTGCATGTCAGGAATGTTCTCGATACAATTGATACGGATGGAAAACTATTGCAAGGGAATTATGTTGAGCAACTTGAAAAAGCTATGAAACAATTGTTGTGGTGGACAGAGGCGTTGAAGTCTGCGAGGGAGAAAAGTTAGAATATGCATATGAAAAATAAATTACAAGCCTGGAAATTCTTATACATTGCTTTGTGGGGTTATTCCACGATCATGTCGTTAATTTTTGTTCTTATGAGTATAATTCCTGCTGAGGAGACATATTATGGTACTGACTATACGGGTGGTGCACTCATACTTGCTCCAATATTGATCTTTTTAGTTGTAACTTTAATTCGGTTTAAACAGTTTAAGTGGAATTGGTGGAAAGTAATACTCGGTATTTATTCACTAGTTTTTTCATTGCTCCTAACGTTTGCTATGTTTCTACCCCCGCCAAACGTAACAGACTCTTCCGGAAGCATTACTGCAGTTTTATTATTTCTGCCTATTTTTATACATTGTTTATATCTAGATGTATTAGAAAGTCATGAATAAAGCCACTTTATGACAAAAGAAAAACTAGAAGCTGCGTACAAACTACTTCATGAAGAGAGTACCAATCGGGCAAAATTTGAACAGATACGGACTTTGGTCAAAGGTATAAATCCCAATATAGATAAAATATTGGAAAGTTGTTCCAAAGCTTTGTCTGATATAGAAAAGCTGCAAAAGGGTGAGATTATAGAGTTTAGTAGTGAGCATCTCCCGGAAAATAGCGAAGAAGAAAAAAACCGCAAAAAAGCTATTCTACTACTTATCAAAAATTATAAAAGTCTCTCTAGTGAGGTTGAAAGAGTCAAAAATGAATTGGAAAAATCTGAAGGAAAATCAAATCCGGATAAATTGCAAAATATCACCAAACTATTGGCGACTCCCAAAGGCATTTTTGGACTAGTTACTGTAGCCGCCATCATAGTTGCCTCTATTTTAGTTATAAATAAAAACAAGACTCCTGGCAAAACCAACAATGTACTAAATCTACAGACATCTAAAATACAAGTAATTGATGTGAATGGTAAGAAAGTACCAGTGAGTGAGTTAAAAACTAGTATTGGTTCAGAATGCATGTCTTCAAACCGTGAGGTCGAACATTACCATGCTAAAAATGGTACTTCTGCTCAAGTCATCGATGGCAGTGATGTATCAGATCCTGGCGGATGCGGTTTTGGGAAAGTAGAAGAAATAAAAATAGAGGAGATAGAGAAATAGTATTATAAAAAAATTTATTTTTGTAGGAGGAATACTACTTTTTTTTGCCTCTTTATATTTGATCTTTAAATTAAATAGTGATGAAAAACAAGCTTTCAGTCTAGATAATGAGAAGATTTCTTATGGTTCTGTAGGTGAAGGCCCCCTACCCTGTGCCTGGGAAGTGAAGGATCCTGAGCGGGTGATGTCGGAAGAAAAATCGCAGGCGTTGGTGGTAAAAGTTTCCAATAAATATGATGAGGACTGTCAATCAATCCTAACACTCTCTGCGCCCGGTTTTGATCTAAGCCCTAATAAAGATGAACAGACTATAGCGCTTAGGAAAAAGGGCAAAGGGTCTCTTTCTTGGATTATTACTCCTCGAAAAAGCGGTACATTTGAAATTGCCATATCCGATATATTAAATACCAAAATCTTTGGGATTACGGTAACCAATGTATTTGGTCTTAACGCCATGCAAGCAAAAATTGCTTCAATATTTGGAGGTTTATTTGGACCGATGCTGACTGTCCCCTGGTGGTGGGATAGATTACGACGTAAACAGAAACAAGAAGTTCAGAGTACTTAAGATACTCCGTTACGCTGACAAATTGACGTTCTGGAAAAGTTCCAAAACATGAAACAAATATTAAAATTCTTGGTAGTCATCATTTTTTTTGTATTGATTGGCGTTTTTGTTCCTATATTACTAATAGATGATAACTTAGACTCTTTTAAAGGAGAGGATAAACGCTACGCTATATATGCATTAAATCACACTCGTTGGGCACATGATGATTCGGTCGAACAATTTTTAACCATGCGATTAAGAGTTCAAGAGATTAGAAAAATTTCAAATAATCCTCGTCAGTGTGGATATGATCCGGGAAGAGAGGGAGACTCAGGAAAAATATATGGTGATTATCGAGCTATCTTACGAGGATATACTTTTTTTGGCATACCACTTTATACGTATACGATTAGCTGCACTAATAGTTCAAGATATAATTAGTTGTAGCAATGGAGAAATTATTGGATAATGGATAATACATAATCATGAAAGCGGCTTTTGCAGATTTTTCAGCTTTATAAAGCGTCGGGGTTGACTTTTCCTAAAAATATACCTTATAGTAGTTATTCATGGGGAAAAAATCGGCTTTGGCGATAATCGCTTTATATGCACTTGGTTTTTTTGCTTTTCCTCAGTTTATATTTGCAAACCATAGAAGCTTTGGATGGCTTTGGTTTCCGAGATCTGTAATACCAACGCCGACTGTTTATCCTAAAGCAACTCCTACTCCAGAACCTTCGACTACTCCAGCACCCACGCCTACTCTTACTCCTACACCTACTACTAAACCTACTATGACACCAACTCCTACTTCTGTTGGGGCGAGTGCGAATTCAAAATCAGACTTTATACTCTCGCAAATAAATGATTTCCGTAAATCTAAAGGCTTAGAGGAGGTTAAATCAGACATATATACCTGTAATTTTGCAGAAGAGAGGGCAAAAGAAATTGTTACAAGTTTTAATCATGATGGTTTCCAAAATAGAAAAAATAATAATACTCTACCCTATCCATCTTATTCATATATTGTCGAGAATATTGCCATGAATAGTGACTATAAAAATGTTTTTGAATCTTGGAAGAATTCTTCCGGGCATTCGGAAAATATGCTACAAGATATTTCTTATGGCTGTGTCGGAGATGAAGGTGATTATTATGTATATGTGGGGTGGAAGCGGTAATCTTAGAATGCTACCAGATCTAATATACGATCAATTAATGGTTGTTCGGTTTCTAATATTTCTCCCGTTTCTGCTGATACGATGGTAGTCTTGTTTATAGGAATCGGTATAAACCCTAGCAGTTTTTGGTCAGAAATGCCTTGAATCTCATAGACGGGAATACCATTGCTTTCCCCTAGTTTGATGACATCGCTTACGGAAGTGAGGTTACTATTTAGTACTTCATTTACTATTGTTTGCCCACCAAGCCTACTGATTACACCTGCGGCAAGAATATTTTGCACTGCTTGATCTGGAAGAATAGCTACCTCTTTCTGACCAGCTGGGGTATTTACTATAAGAGTATTTGTCGCAAGATCTATCGAAAGTGGGAAATCGGTCAAAGCACCGGTTGTACCTCTGGCAATTAAGAGTTTATTGGCGCCACCTGTTGCTACCTTAATTTGGCTTTGCGCTAACCTGTCATCTATCTTAAGCAGTGTTTCATCTTCTAATTCTACTTCTGTACCATCTTCTTGTTCCGCTTTAACAATTACTCTGTCGTCACGATATTCTAATCTTACTTTTACACCATTTGAAGTGATATCAATTCTGGTCCTGTCGTCTTTAGTGCGGACGCGAATTCTTTCAGTTTCGCTTAACCTTATTTCCTCTCTTTCCTCATCATCTTTGATTTCTATAGTTGTTCTTACTCCGGAAGAAGTGCGTGTTTCTACTTTTGTCGGTTCTATTCCTCCGTTTCCCGATCCTGAATTATTACTTCCTGACCCTGAAGTTCCATCTGATCCACTATTGCTGTCAGAATCATCTGAGCTTCCGCTGTTGCTTTCTTGGTCACTTCCTCCTGAAGATCCTGATCCGCTAGAATCATCTCCTCCTTTGACGATATAAGTACCTAAAATTGGAGAATTCTCTAATGACAAATAACCTACTTTGGTTATAACTAACAACATCGACAATCCTACCAAAGAAAAGACAAATTTTAGGAAATTTATATGCTGATAATGCCGAATTTGTCTCCTGTGCGAAACTTTGTGATGTTTTGATTTCTTCATCTATGTCCTCATTTTTTGGCCGCTTTTTTCGTGGGAGATACGCCTTCGAGTTCTTCGTCGGATGTGATCAAAATTGAAAAAAGTATAAATCCGGCAAAAAGGGGCATAATAAGTGTAAATCTAGTGACTTCATCTGGTACTTTCCAAAGTATGCCAAGAGATAAGAGGATAACTACAACGGCTGCCCAGACAATCATTTTATTGTTTTTGTAGAACTGACTCCACCATTTAGGCATATTAACCATATACTAGGCTAAGAATGCTATAATTGTCAAGCCGTTCGACAAGCTCAGGCTTGATACTGAGTATATCGAATGTATCAAGTTATGAAGTCAGGTTATGTAGCAATTATTGGCAGGCCCAACACGGGAAAATCGACTCTTCTAAATAATTTACTGGGTCATAAAGTTACGGTAACATCTCCCAAACCGCAAACTACTAGATTTCTAATAGAAGCTGTATATGAGGATGAAAGAGGTCAAATAATTTTTATCGATTCTCCGGGGGTATTTGGCAAGGTGGAAGATCCAGTTTCCAAAAAGATAAATCCCAAGACTGAAAGTCTGATCAATCAAAAAATAGATGCGGTTGTTTATCTTATCGATCATACTCGAGATCGAGATTTTGAGGAGAATAAATCTCTAGGAATAGTACGACAATTTGCTCAACCAAAGATATTGGCTGTCAATAAATCTGATATCAAGAAACCAGATTATTGGCCACATTATAGATTCATGGAAGACGAATTTAACAAGACAATACATATATCAGCTCTTTATAAATCCAACCTCAATTACCTACTTGATGCTATATTTGAATATCTACCCGAGGGGGAAAAGATAGTCGAGGCAGAGGGTAGACCAACACCGCTTCTAAATATAGATAGCAAGACTTTTATAGGAGAAATAATTAGAGAAAAAGCCTATATATTTTTACGAAAAGAAGTACCCTATACCTTGGCGGTGGCTGTAGATGAAGTGGAAAAAAGAGAAAATAAAATGCTTTATATAAAGGCAAGAATAATAACCAGTGCTGATCGGTATAAAAAGATGATCATCGGCGAGAAAGGCAGAATGATCAAAGAAATCGGTATGGCCGCTAGAAAAGAGCTAGAAACTGCTACTAATCAGAAAATCTATATTGATTTGACAGTTGAAGTCAACACGCATTGGTATGAGGAGATGATGTAAATTGCAATCTTATAGTAATTATACTATTATAAGGCTCTAAAAGAAGATTAATACTATGTTGACTTGTCAAATAGCTAATATAACGAGTGTACCATCGTGTACAAGTGGAGAACCTGTAACTAGGAAAATAACATATAAGCGTGAAGGATTAACTGGTAAACATTGGGAGGGGACTATGCCTATTCCAGAGTATGGCATGGTTACTACGACTTTAAATATGTGTGACTCTCATGCCAATTATGCCTTAAATGAAATTCAACATCGTGGATGGGAGTTTGTTTCAGATACACCAATTTCAGATAATCCCGAAAATCCAGGACACACAACATCAAAGGAAAGACGATAAAAATAGATCGTTATAGCTTTACACTTATAGCTTTACATACCAGGTGTGATGTTCTCTTTACATTCTAATATTAGTACCCTATAATATTGTTTAGAATTTAAACTTGTTTGAGTTTTATAACCATGACAACTAATTCTCCAGGTAAACCGGTTAGTGAACCATCCCAACCACCTTTAGAATGGTTTACCGCTCATCGAACTTCAGAACGGGGTATAAGAAGAGTATCTCTTAATCGTACATTTACTGATATTTTACAACGAGCAGGTGCTGAAAAGACATGGGCGCACTGGAGTCATTATGCTAATAACGCTGATGCCCGAGACTCAGAAGCGAGAACTAAATTCATCCGCCAAAGAATGGAAGCCCTGACACCAGCAATTAAATCTGCAACGGGCTTTGCTCCTGATGTCATATGGGACACGGTAGTAAGATTAGAAGCAAAATATAAGGGTCTAGATACGGCAGAAGAAATACAAGTGGAGTTAGATGAAGAAGAGACTGGAAGTGCGGAAGAAAGTAGTTATGCAAGGTTTAGACGTGAACAAGAAAGATAATCAAGCGCTTATACACGCCGGGTGTGATGTTCTCTTTACACATCAGGATAATTGTATAAAATCCACCTGCCAGCCGGAGGCAGGTCTGCAGCGGGAGTTTGTTAGGATTTCTATTGTTGTATCCCCTATTTTGTACACCTCCGATGTGTGGTAGCTAGACACCTTGGTATTTCAGATGTTTTTTTTGAACCCAGTAAAGTCTCGCTATAGCGTGAGTTTATTGGGTTTTGAAATATTATTTTTTAGGGGTTAAGAACCAGATGATATATCCGCTGACGATTATTAGAAGTATTACAATAATTAGTAGAATAGTATTGAGGTCCATGATTTTATTTTTTCCTTTTAGGCTTTTTACTGAGATACACTACAATTGCGCCAAAAAGCACTATTAATCCCCCAGTAATTAGAAAGAGATATGCACTTGTAGTTATATCAGTATCAGTAATAGTCATTTTATTCTAATAATGCCAATGCTAGCTTAATAGCCCAAGAAGAAAATATCAGACTTGATGCGATCGCTATTATTTTTACTTCTGGCTGTGCCACAATTCCAAACCCTATCGATCCCAAGACTAGTCCTTTGGCTATATCAAAGAAAAAATTAGAAAGTCCTTTTGCTTGTTCCTGGTTTAGTGATAAAAATATTACGATGTTATATTTTTATATCATATTGATTTTTAAGATATTCCGTTTGCATATATTCCACCAGCCTGCCGGCAGGCTGGGCTGCAGCGGGTATTTGGTAGGTTTTAATTTTCAGTTGTAAATGTCTTGATACTCTCTGCTACTTGTTGGGGTTTTTCCCAGAAAGTCATGTGGCCGGCAAAGGGGATGATAGATAATTTAAGATTGTTGTTTATAACTGCTTTTGCATAATGTGGGGGTGCAACTTTGTCTTCTCTGCCGAGGATAAGCAGTGTGGGAATATTTAGATTTTTTATGATTCCTGCTAAATTGGTACTGCTAAAGGATAATCCCATATCAATAAAAGCATCAATCCTGAGTTTCTTCTTTCCTACCATACCATATTTATCTACCAGAGATTTATCAAATTTATACATATTCATATATTTTGCTACGCTATAAGTAAAATTCTTTGACTCGATTATCTTTTTAAGAAATCTTTGTGTCAGACGAAATTTATCAAAAGACCTCAGTGTAGTTTGCAGTGGTCTATTGCCAGTAAAGTTAGTACCTTGTTTTAGTGGTGGGCCGATGAGGATAACTGAATTGACCAACTGAGGATATGATAGAGCAGTTTGGGCGGCGACAAAAGTGCCCATAGAAAAACCTAATAAACCCACCGTTGCAATATCTAAAGTTTTAATAAATAATGCAATATATTCTGCTGCTTTGGGAATATTGTAATTTTCCAGATCGCCTGAGTCACCAAACCCTGGCAAGTCGACTACATAAAGTGTGTAATTTTTTTGAAGATAAGAAACAATCGGTATCCATCCCTCCCAATTGTTAGTCCAGCCGTGTATAAGTACTAAAGGTTTACCCGATCCTATCTTGGCATAGTTTAAAAAGATGCCATCTATCTTGGATTTGTACGTTTTATAATTATTATTCATCACTATTCATCACACCTCCGAAGTGATTCTCTATAGACACCTTGGTATTTAGAATTTTTTTGAGCTTCAGAAGGGCTCTTGCTCTATGACTTATTCTGTTCTTTTCCCTATCTTCTGCTTGGCCAAATGTTTTGCCCAAGTCTTTGCTCCAAAATATTGGGTCATAGCCGAAGCCATTTTTTCCTATTCTTTTTTCGGTAATATAACCTTCACAACTACCATCAAAGGTTTGGACCTTGTGCGAAACTGGGTCATAAAGTGCGATGACTGATTTATATCTAGCAGTTCTTTTTTCGCGTGGTACGCTACTTAGTTTTTCTAATATTTTATCTATTTTATCATCGTCTGTACCTAGGGTATGGCGAGCTGAATGGATAGCTGGCCAGCCCTCTAGCATATCAATCTCCAGCCCTGAGTCTTCCCCTATTGTTAATAAATTTGTTTCCTTTCCAATAGTTTTGGCTTTCAGTATGGCATTTTCTTCGTAACTTTTACCGGTTTCTTCAACATTTTCTTTATAACCAATATCATCAAGAGATTTAATTTCATAGGAAATATCTTGAAGAATATCTTTTATTTCTCGGACTTTCCCTGGATTTCGCGTAGCGATAAGGAGTTGTCTCATATGAAAAAGGATTTAAGTCTAGTGATTACTTCTTCTTTTCCTAGTATTTCCATCGATTCGTTAAGAGGTGGAGAAATTTTTTTGCCGGTGATGGCAATTCTTACTGCCATGAAAAAGTCGCTGCTTTTATAGCCTTTTTTGGCGACCAATTCTTGCATATTTTTTCCAATATTATCGGCAGTCCAATTCTCTACTGAGTTAAGAGATTGGGCTAATTGGGATAATTGTGGAGATTTGGGAGATAAATCAACTTCGTATTTTGCGGGTCTATTGAAGAAGAATTCTGTGAGGGGTAAATAGTCAGAAAGCTTTTTTATCCTTTCTTTGATTAAAGGAATGGTTTTCTGCACAATTCGTTCAGGTAATTTCTTTTCTTTATAAAAGTCTAAAATTTGAGCCATAAGTTTTGGATTGTCAGTTTTTCTGATATACTCGCCATTCATCCATTCCAGTTTTTTCAGATCAAATGCGGGACCTACAGGTTTGATATCTTCTAATTTGAAATGTTTCATCATCTCATCAAGTGTAAAAATTTCGCTGCCATCAGTTCCGCTGGCTGGCGGAGACCAGCCCATAAGGGCGAGGTAATTGAGAATTGCTTCGGGCAGAAATCCTTGCTCTCGGTACCAGGAGGCCCAGACGGGATTTTTTCTCTTGGATAATTTGGACCTATCGGGGTTTCTAAGTATAGGCCCATGAGCAAAGATAGGCAGAGGCCAGCCTAAAAACTGGTAAATGAGTATGTGTTTTGGTGTTGAGGATATCCATTCTTCGGCTCTGATAACGTGAGAAATCTTCATAAGATAATCATCTACGACAACGGCTAGATGATATGTTGGAAAACCGTCAGATTTGAGAAGCACTTGATCATCAATAAGTTTATTTTCAAATGATATTTTTCCTCTAATAATATCTGTAAACTGGGTGGTCCCTACATTAGGAACGTTGAGTCTAATCACATATTTTTCGTTCTTGGTTCTTAGTTCTTGCCTGCCTGCCGGCGAGGCAGGGTTCTTAGTTGATAGTTGTTTACACAGTCCATCATACATAGGCGGTAAACCTTTTGATTGCTGTTCTTTTCTCATCTGTTCTAGTCTTTGAGGCGTACAAAAACAATAATAGGCATGACCTTGTTTGACTAATTCCAAGGCATATTTTTTGTATAACTCCAATCTCTCTGATTGTCTATAAGGACTATAAGGGCCGCCGACTTCCGGGCTTTCATCAGGGTCAAGACCAAACCAACGAAGCGATTTT
The DNA here is from genome assembly GCA_016204905.1 of Candidatus Gottesmanbacteria bacterium. Lineage (GTDB taxonomy): Bacteria > Patescibacteriota > Microgenomatia > 2-02-FULL-39-11 > 2-02-FULL-39-11 > JACQJU01. Next base: position 10,587 of record JACQJU010000118.1, read on the forward strand.
AAAATTCTTTCTTCGCTGCCTTTCACTAACCTTGTCCGATCTGTATCTTCTATGCGGACTATAAATTTGCCTTTGTTTTGTTTGGCGAAAATATAGTTTATGAGAGCGGTGTAGACATTACCAATATGGAGGTCGTCTCCGGTTGGAGAGGGGGCAATACGGGTGCGAATTGATTTCATTTTAATTATAAATTACAAATTAGTTAATGTTGATTCTAGCACAAGGCTTAGCTATACTCAATTTATGGCCACGCTGACAGAAATTTCTGTAATTACGAGGAAAATGATTATTTGGGCCGTGGGAATAATAGTAGCTTATCTGGTTTTAAAATACCTTGTCGGATTGGGTATAAACTATTATAGAGCAACTCATCTTCCTCCGCCATCTCCTCCCAATCAACTATTTGGCAAACTGCCATATCCTAAATTTCCTGACGAACAATCTAGCTCTTCAGGCTTAAATTTTTTGTTGGAGAATATTGAAGGAAGGCCTCCTGAGACAACTTCTTCGGCTAAAGTATATTTTTTACCTAAGAAATTACCTTCACTTTTGGCTCCGCAAAAAGCGAGGGAATTTGCTGGAAGATTGGGTTTCGGCGGAGAGGCAGAAGTTGTCTCTTCTACATTTTATAGATTTGTCGATCCCAAGTATAATCTAAGAACATTGGAGATGGATATAGTGAATCTAAATTATAAACTAGATTATGACTATGGGCGCGACCAATCAGTTTTTACAATAGGCAATATGCCATCTCGTGATAGGGTAATTGAGGAAGTAAGGTCCTACCTGAGCGAAAATGGTGTAGATTCTACCTTTTTTGTAAATCCGCCGAAGTTAATCTATCTCAAATTTGATCCTGGAAGTGGACAATTTAATCCTGTTAAAAAAGAAATAGATGCTGATGCGGCTAGAATAGATATTTATAGAAGTGATGTGGATGGTTGGAAACTCCTGCCACCCAATTATGGATCTTCTTATAACTTTGTACTTTATGCCAATAATGGCGAAATTGGAAAAAGATATCTCAAGATTGCCTATACTTTTTGGCCTTTTGATATGAATAATTTTGGGACATATCCCCTCAGAACTTCCGATGACGCTTGGAAAAACCTGATAGATGGGCAAGGCGTTGTAGCAACTTTTGGTAATAATAGCCCGGAGAAACAGATTGTCATAAGGAAAATATATTTGGCATACTATGATAGCGGGGAGCAGGATAATTATTTGCAGCCTATATTTGTATTTGAAGGTGATGGTGATTTTGCTGCTTATGTTCCGGCTATCTTGCTAGATTCGCTTGAATAGATTTCTGGTATTCGACAATATCTACCCACTTGAAATTTTGGAACACCCAGGAAATAAGCTCCTCAGTTTCTTTGAATCTATCACTACTGCGAAGAACGACCATGATGATTTCATTATCTTTTCTTTTGACATAACTCACTAGACACTCAGCGGCGTTTTGAGTAAATCCGGTTTTTATACCAGCAACACCTGCTATTTGTCCTAATAATTGGTTGACATTGCGTAGCTCATGGAAATACTGATAATCTACATCAGAAACTGTTATGGATCTGATCCCTACCATTTTTGATATAGTTTTATTTTTTAAAGAAACTTGGGCTAATTTGGCTAAATCTCTGGCACTGATATATTGCTCCGGATCATCAAAGCCTATTGGATTGGCGAAATGAGTATTGGGTAGATCTAGACTGAGGGCTTTTTTATTCATAGCTACTACAAACGCCGGGACACCTCCGGGATAGTTTTCGGCGATGGTAAGGGCGGCATCATTGGCGGAATAGATAAGGAGTCCATAAAGAAGAGATTCGAAAGTGATCCTCTCTTGGGGTACTAATCCCATGATATTTCTAGTGTATTCGATATTGCGGACTGTCAAAATATCATCTAATTTAAAATGATCGAGAGCTACGAGAGCCGTAGCTATTTTGGTGGTTGATGCAGGAGACAGTCTAGAGTGGGGATTTTTGTTATAGAGTATCACTCCTGAGTGCATATCGATGACTACCACTCCTTCTGCTGTCAAATATTGGGGGTAGATACCGGTATAATTTATGGGGAAAAGCGGTGGAGGAGGAAGAGGTAAACCAGTTTTTTTACTCTTAGGGAGTTGCTTTAAATCTCCCTGGTAAGTATAGGGTGCGGGGAAGAGAAATAAAATAAACGCCAGTATAAAAATTTTAGCAATTCTAGTAGGTTGTCTTTTTAACTGAGCTACTAGTGAAGATTTCTTCTTTTTGTTAGAGGCAGATTTAGAACTCACATCATCACCTCATTTCTACTGCAAGTGTGCAGGTTCGGCTGCAAAATGTTCGAAGCTCCTAGAAGTATATTGCCATATACTCCTTCGTCGCTTCTTACATTTTTCGCTCGAACTTGCCCACTTTCGTGACGAAAGCAGGTTATGATATGAGTTCTTGGCATGTATTTATTTTAGTATCTTTAGGCCTAATTCCTTAAGCTGTCCTTCTTCTACTTCCGAGGGGGCATTCATGACCGAAGTCTGTCCACCTGATGAAGTGGGAAAAGCAATAACTTCCCTAATATTCTCTTCACCACACCAGAAAGCGATAAGCCTGTCTAATCCCCAAGCGATACCGCCATGTGTCGGAGCACCATATTTATAAGCATCGAGTAGATGTCCGAATTTATGACGTATTTCTTCCTCCCTATGACCAAGAATTTCGAAAATTTTCGCCTGCAAAGAAGGATCGGTTATTCTGATACTACCTCCTGCTACTTCATTACCATTACAGACAAGGTCATGTTGCCAAGATCTTACTTTCATAGGATCTTTCTCCAGGAGTGGAATGTCTTCATCTTTGGGAGCAGTAAAGGGGTGATGTGATGGACCAAGCGTACGAGTCTCGGTTTTTTCGAATAAAGGGAAATCTGTAACCCAAGCAAATGCAAGTATTTCTTTATCTTTCTTTTCCCTTAAATCAAATTTATCAC
>JACQJU010000131.1 GCA_016204905.1 Candidatus Gottesmanbacteria bacterium
ATAAAAATACTCTTTCCGGGGAACTTGCCACTCTTTCCTAACAATATCACCAAAATGATCTTCCAAAAGTGCAAAAGATTTTATAGTTCGACTTTCTTGGTTGCGAAAATCTGCCATTGTCTCGGGAAGTCGATAATATATTTTGGCATCTTTGGCAAAGTTATATTTTCTTCCTTGTTTTAGGTTTTCAAAATAGATAAATATATCTACATTACCTGTAGGAAAATCTGTTAAGTTCAGGCTATCTGCAAATTCTTTTCGTAAAGCTAATATTTTGCCATCTAGAGTTAATCTGCTTTGACCTCTTTTATAATTTAGGCGCATTTCTGCAAAAGCCAGATAACTCGTGTAAATGCATCTACCTACAAAGGATTTTGGTGGAAGAGCTATGACATGCCCACTGACCAATCCAGTCGTTGGATTTTTGAGTAATGGATTGACTAAGTTTTCAATGACAACAGGAGATGAGATTTTTATGTCATCGTTTATAAGTACTAATATATCACTGCGATTTTTATCCGCTAAATATTGTAAGGCATAAGCATAGCCCCTGTTTCTTTTTCCATCATAAATATGTATCTTGTCATATAATTTAGACAAACTCAAAGCAAACTCATAGGTTTTATCTGTACAACCATCACAATACACTAAGATTTTTTCTATATCTACTTTTTGTACTCTTTGTTTCCAAAGAGATAGAAGAAGTTGAGAAATATTTTCTTGTGACTGATAGGTAGGTATTCCGATTGTAGCAGTAGGTTTTTTATGGATTGTCATAGTTTAATTTTTAGTTTCATTGTTATTTATTGAGCACTAACCTGGTAGCATAAGAAAATTTTGGTTCCTCTTCAAATTCATTTTGGAGAATTTCTAGGAGTTTTTCAGCACTTTTATCCCAACTGAACTTTTGAGCCCAATTATATGCTTCGCGGGTCAGCTTCAGGCGAAAGGACTTAAGTATTATCAAAGAATCCATCGCACTAGATAAAGCGCGGGGACTACCAACAGGAACTAACACTCCGGTCTTTCCATTGATGACACTATCACGAAGCCCATTGATATTTGATGCAATCACGGGTGTTCCAGCAGCATTGGCCTCAATCACTGTAATACCCCAACCTTCAAATGAAGAGGGCTGAAGTGCCGCCCAACTCTGGGTCAGTAGATCGGCTTTTTGTCGCTCAGTTACTTTGCCCCAAAATTTGACAGACTTTTTTAGATCTAACTGGTCAGCTAATCTTTTTAAGTAACCCATACTTTCGCCTTCACCAGCAATGTTTAATAGTGCTTGGGGATGGTCTTTGAGGAGTTGGGCAAAGGCTTTAATCGCCACGTCTATATTTTTGTAAGGTTTGAGACGTCCAAGATAGGTAAATGATGGATCTGGTGTTTTGGGTAGCTTGGTAAATAAGGACGTATCAACACCTGGATTGATCACCTGTATGTTTTCTTTACTGAGTTGGCGATGTAATATCTCTTTTCTGGAAGATTCGGAAATTGTAACAACTTTTTGTTTCTTATAGAGAAAAGGCATAACCTTTCCTTCGATAACCATCGCAATCTGGGCCAATGGGAATCGTAAATGTTTCCGAAACACTTCCTGATGAACATGATGAATGAGAAGAAATTTTGGCACACTGGTGTAAAGTGGTGTAAAGAAGGGTACGCCATTTTGACAATCTATGACTACATCAAATTGACCTCTGAATCTGAAGAGATAATAAACAATGGCCCAGAGATAGACAGTATAAAATCCTCCCCTTCTGACGATCTTTACTCCATCAAGATTTTCATTGATTGAATGTTTTCTATCATTGCCGCAGAAAAGGGTTACTTTGTGTCCAGAGGATACCCAACGTTTGGCCAGTTGTTGGATATACACTTCTGCTCCACCTGCCCATACATGTTTTGTATCTCTCCAATTAAAGATAAGAATTCGCAGTGCGGTTTTTTCTTTTGACTCAGATGGGATTCGATTGAATAGATGAAGAAAATCGGTTAAATTATTCCAGACAGAAGCCAGAGGTTCATAGTATAAATGAAGCGATGAGATAGTAAAAAGCTGCAATATTCCCGATACAAGAACCACAGCTGTTATGGCCGAGATATCAGTATGGAAAAAAGTTATTGCTGTAATTTGTAAAATCGTTAAAAGAAAACTCACAAAGGGAAAGATATAATGATGCTTGACCTGATGATAGTTCACTATAATCATCGCTATGGTGAAATAGGCCATAGCTAGGGCAAATCGTGGTAAGTAGAAGACAATCTGGTTGACTTTATCCCCAAAAAGCAAGGGGACAGTATAGAAGCCAAAAATACCTATAGAGATAAAGCCAATAACGCTTGATGTGATAGTAACAAGCAGAAGTTTAGAGAATATCGAATGTGAGCTTCTTCCCTCCCCTTCTTTTTTGCCTCCTAGGGGCACTATAAACTGGGTCGAGAGATTACCCATAAAGAAGATCATTTTGCCTACGAGCGAGAGAGCGGCATAATGTCCAGCTTCGAGAGGTGTCAGAAAATGCTTCGCTAGCAATACATCAAAAGTCAGAAATGAAATAGTGGCCAAAGTAGTCATGGATGAGGCGACAAAAAAGCGCTTAGGGAAATAGTTTGTAACTGACTGTTCAATGCTTTGCTTTTGTCTCGTAAATCTGGCCACTTTTAGCCAGCCTAGAAGAAACGCGACAAACATCCCTCCTGGTATAGCGGCATAGACCCATTCCGAATAGCCTAAAGTAACCAAAAGAACAGTCAGGAAGAATTTTACTGTAGTCTCTACGATGAGGAGAAATCCGACAAATTTAAATCGCAGATTGCCTGTCAGAAATCCGCTATCGATAGCTGCTAGTGTGCCGACGATCCAGACAGGTGTGAACAATATAAACGGCAGAAGTGTATCTGTTTGAAAAAATCTAGCAATGAAACTTGATAAGACCAGCCATAAGCCAGCTACAACTAAAGAGATTCTAAAAGCGTCTATCCTAATACTGCTCCAAAAGGATTTTATCGGCTCATTGTATTTACCAAAAAGAAATGCACTCCTATAGACTATGGTTTTCCCCAGCGCCCCTAAGGGCACCTGGCTGATATACAAAAAGCTTCCGATAAGCGAGACCGTTCCAAAAGAAGTGATATCTACGTGGCGAGTAAGGTATGCATTGTAGAAGAAATTGAAGAGATTTCCTGCCATGGAGGAGGCAACTAATATAGCCGCAGAGACCATATTTGAGCTCAGAAACCCAAATGGTTGATATGGCTGTTTAGATTCGTTTATCTTTTCTACCGTAGTAACGCGTTTGGCTTTATCTTTTTTATAGGTAAGAGAAAGGTGGAGACCGTGGACAGTTTTTTCCCAGTAATGGGGTTTGAATATGAGTTGGAAACTAGCCAAACCTGCACCAATACTTACTAGAAGCCAGTAAAATGGAACTAGGAAAATATACTTTATCACTGAGTAATGTTCTCTCTTGGCTGTACCGATCATATAGTTATAAAGTTGGAGAAAGTTGCCCACGACCAAAGATGTGGCGGCCATATAGAAAACCTTGCTAGGATAGACTGCCTCAATAGCGGGTCCAACGATATGAAAGAGTGTAAAGTAGGAAATGGTTGCTAGCCAGAGAAATGGATTGATGAGCATGAAGGCGATCTTGCCTCCGACTACAAGTTGGAAGACAAAGGCATGCAGACCTTGTTTTCTAAGGAGCCTAACCGGGTCCTTCATATGCACAAAATAGGTCTGGAGGTATCCTTTGAGCCAGCGGGAACGTTGACGTAACCAGTTGCCTACTTGGCTATTGGCTTCCTCAAAAGTAGTGGAGTCGATGATGGCTGTTTTATAGCCTTCTTGGAAAAGACGTATGCCTAAATCACAATCTTCGGCTACATTGAAGGGATCCCAACCTTTGAGGTTTTTTAGATTTTCTGTTTTGAAATGATTACTCGTACCGCCAAGAGGAATACTAGTCTCGATAGATTGAAGTCCGGGCAGTATCATATCAAACCAGAGAGAATATTCAGCCGTAAAGAGGCGAGTGAGGAGATTATGGTGAGGATTGTAGTAATTGAGCTTAGCCTGGAGGCAGATAATATCTTTCGGCAATTTGTTGAAAGCAAGGTAGGCTTTTTTAAGTTGCATCGGATCAGGGATATCTTCGGCATCGTAGATGACTATAAATTCTCCTTTGGCATGGGCTAGCCCATAATTGCAGGCTTTTGGTTTGGTTTTGGGCAAGGATTCGGGTACTATGAGAATTTTTACAAACGGAGGCAGGTCCATCTTCTTTACCGCCGAGTGTGTTTCTTGGTCATCGACTTCTAGAAGAAGGAGTACGTCAAGTTTCTTTTTGGGCCAGTCTATCTGACAAAGCGCATCTATAAACTGAGGTACTATGTGTGCTTCTCTATACAAAGGACAGAGAATAGTGTAGATGGGTAATTTTTCGTTGTTTACTCGGTCGAGTTCGGGATGGGCTTGCCTGGATTTCAGGTGGTGAATGTAAACTCTTGATAGTCAAGTAAAGACTAAAAAGAACATCAACAAAATAGACGGCAGAAAGAATAGCTATAACGACTATAGCTGTTTCTAGGGGATTTATTAGGAATCCGCCTACGGTTAATCCGAAGAGAAAGGAGAGGAAAAATATCTGCCATCTAGCAATAGTTATGAGCGCGGATTGACCATGATGAAGGACTGTATGAGTGATGAAACGTTTGCGCTCGTGGACCAGACCTGCTCCTTTCATGGAAGAGTTATTTTGGGGTTTGAGGTAATAAACTCGACGTTTGGCTAGTTTTTGACTTAGTGCGCCAGTGACAATATCGTAAGTGGTATGGAGAAAACTAATTTTGGATTGGCCACTTTGTCTTCTTTCAAAAGTAATATCAACCGATCCTATCTTGTAACCTAGTTCTAAGGCTGTAAAAAGAAGAGGTATATCCAGCGACCAAGCCCTGACATGAGAAGTATCAATATGATCAATAATTTCCTTGCGAAAGAGTTTGAGACCTGATTGGACGTCTGTTTTTAAGCCAAAAAGTAATCTACCAAAAACGAAACTATTGAACCTGGAGGCAAATCGACGGAAAAGTGTACTTTTATAGACTTTTCTTTTGGCTACAATGACTCCATATCTTTCTTTCTCTTTGAGCATACTGGGTATGCTTTCTGGAGCATATTGGAGATCACTATCGATCATGAGAATATAATCGGAATCGGCTAGATGACTACCTTCGATGATAGAGTAGGCCTTGCCTTTTTTACCCTTCTTTGTTAGAAATTTAATCGGATATTTTTGGGCAAGCTTTTCTATGACTTCTGCGGTCTGGTCAGTTGAGTGATCATCAACAAAAATGATCTCATAAGATTGTTTGGTAGAATTGATCGCCAGATCAATCCTTTTGACAAGATCTTCGATATTTTTTTGCTCATTGTGTGTGGGTATGATGATAGATAAATCTTTCATAGTTACTCTTTTTGCAACGAATCATTTATAGGAGGTGAAGTAAGATGTGCTTGAATGAATTGTTCAAGTGAGGAAGAATCAATCCTATAGGCGCGGCCAAATTTAATAGCCTGTAGTTTACCTGTTCTTATATAATCGTAGATTGTCAGGATGTTTAGTTTGAATATATCCGCAACCTCTCTAACTGTAAGGAATTGTCTTATAGTCATTGGAAGAGAATACTATATAGCATATATGGGTATATTTGTAAATAGCTTGATATAACAATCTATATTTAATTGATAGTATCTATGGATATATATGGGGGTATATGTTAAACTCAGATTCTTTCAATCTGTGAAGAAATTAATACTATTTATTATTGTTGTAATAGTTGCTTTTTTACTCATTTATCAA
>JACQJU010000119.1 GCA_016204905.1 Candidatus Gottesmanbacteria bacterium
CAATTACTTAATATCTCAATTTTTTAATATCTATGTCTTCTGATCTCTCATCTATTATTATCTGGTGGTTAACTATCTTTATCATCGGAGCTGCAATTTTGCCTCTAACTAGAAAAATATTCTCTCATTTTATAGATCAGGGATACATATTTACCAAAGTTTTGGGTATATTTTTCCTCTCCTATATAGTCTGGATCCTGGGAACTGTGAAAATGCTTCCATTTCTTCGTGAAACTATTTTACTTGTTTTATTAGTTTTGGGTGGCTTAAATCTCTGGCTATATTTTAGGGAAAAAAAGTCCTCCCAAGGCGGATCTGCCTCGGGCGGAAAAAAAAGCTATCTCCCAAAACAAATAAATTTAACCTTTTTTATAGTCGAGGAAGTATTATTTCTCCTAACACTTGTTTTCTGGTCCTATATCAAGGGTATGGAACCTTCAATCCATGGCCTAGAAAAATTCATGGACTTTGGTTTCGTCGAAAGCATAGGTAGAAGCTCCTTCTTTCCTCCTCTTGATATGTGGCTTACTCAATCTCCTGATTATACTGGACATTTCATCAACTATTATTACTTTGGGCATTTTATTACCGCACTTTTAACCAAACTCTCAGGTGTCAATTCCGCCATTACTTATAACCTGGCAATCGCCACCCTTTTCGCCTTCACTTTTACACTGTCTTTTTCTCTAGGAATCAACTTGGTCTATATTTTCTTAAAATCTCTTCTCCACAAACTACCTGCCATAAACTACAAACTTATTTTAGTCGGAGGATTTTTAGCCGCATTTATAGTTTCACTAGGAGGCAATCTCCACACTATCTATGCCTTCACCCAAGGTTATCCCAACGAAACACCTGCACCTTTCTGGCAATTACCCATCGGATTCCATCCCGAATCTTACTGGTACCCCAATGCTACTCGATTCATCCCTTATACTATCCATGAATTTCCCCTCTATTCTTTCGTTGTAGCCGACCTCCATGGCCACGTCTCGGATATACCTTTTGTACTTTTAACTCTAGCGCTCTTACTAAATCTTTTAATTAAAAAACATTTTGAAGTTGACAAAATGGGTGACGCGACTGGGGGACCCCCAACAAGCGCGCACCTGCGGCATAACAAGTCAGGAGCACTTGTTGGGGGTGAGGAGCGGCAGGACCCATTTTGGAAAAATACCAGATGGTTTCAAAACTTCCTCCTCGAATTCCAATCCCGTACTTCAGTTTCTCTCCCCTATCTTGTACTTCTGGGTATTCTCCTTGCGGTCATGTACATGACCAATGCAGTAGATGGCCTAATTTATCTTTCCTTAGCTGGATTAGTATTTTTATATCGCAATTGGACTAAAACAAAAAATATTAGAAAAACATTCTTTCAGACTTTCTCCGCTTCTTTATTTCTTCTCTTTTTCTTCCTCATCGGTAGTCTACCCTTTTCTTTGTTCTTCAAGCCTTTTGGTACTGGTGTAGGAGTCTTGTGTGCTCCCCTAGAACTCATAGGTAAACAGTTCGGCCCTATTCTTTTTGAAGAAGGCAAATGCCAAAAATCAGAGTGGTGGATGCTCACACTCCTATGGGGGTTTTTTTATTACAATGTCATAGGATTCTTAGTCTTGGTGATTATTCCACGTCTCAAACAAAAACTTACAACTCACAACTTACCTGCCTTGCCGGCAGGCAGGCAACTTACAACTCCTGATATCTTCGTCATCCTGACCACTATCATCTCCACTCTTCTTCTTATCTTTCCCGAGTTCTTTTATATCAAAGATATCTATCCTGCACATTATCGAGCCAATACTATGTTTAAACTCGGCTATCAAGCATTCATGATGCTCGGTATTAATTCTGCTTATATTTTCGTAAGAATACGCAACTCTCAAATTGGTCTAAAAAAATCTATTTACTATTTACTATTTACTATTTTATTTTTTCTCATCGCCATCTATCCTTTCTTTGCTATCAACTCCTATTATGGCGGATTAAAAACTTATCATGGATTAGATGGTCTTTCTTGGATGAAACAACAATACCCTGAGGATTATGAAGGCATAATATGGCTTAGGAAAAATATATCCGGCCAACCAGTTATATTAGAAGCCAACGGCGATTCCTACACTGATTATGCCAGGGTCTCTGCCAACACTGGACTTCCCACAGTTATCGGTTGGCCCGTCCACGAATGGCTTTGGAGAGGAAGCTACGATGAAGCCGGTAAACGTATCCCCGAAGTCCAATTACTCTATGAATCCAAAGATCTCAACCAAACTAAAGAGTTGTTAGATAAATACAATATCTCTTATATCTTTATCGGTACACTCGAACGTCAAAAGTACCCTAATTTAAATGAAAGTAAATGGAATAATCTGGGTCGTATAGTTTTTCAAAAAGGATTAACCAAAATTATACAATTACCACCATGAAACTTACCAAATTCCAATTTAAAGAACTTTCAAATTAAAATCTACCCTCAACTTCTTCTTAGGCTTGACGGTCTCTATAGCTTTTGCTATTCTAGGTTTACGATTCTCAAAGGAGGTAAAGGAAAAATGACTAATATCGATCAGGGATTAACTCTTTTTTATATTGCCGGTGGCATCCTCGCCATCTTCGGTATCCTCCTTTATATCTCCTCAAAAAAATAATACCAATCACAATAATTTGCAATAGCATAAAATTGTGATTTAACCAATACAGTAATCTTAGTCCTTACTTCCTAAAGCGCCAAAATATCCTAATTTAGATGAAAATAAGTGGAATAATCTAGGAAAGTTAGTCTTCCAAAGCGGCAATGCGAAGATTTATCAACTAAATTCTAGCTTCTAACTTCTATTTCTGTACCTTGAGCAAATCCTTGAAAATCAGCTATTGTCGCCGCTCGTTCAGGATTATCAGCATTAATTTCAAAGTCGATTGAACCATCATGCACATAAAGGATTCCGTTAATTGGATCTGCGGTTAATTTACCACCATCCAAAGGGATCCCACTTATGCCTGCATTGCGGGCTATTCGCACATGACCATTAGATGGATCGAAAAAATATTCACCCTGCCCTTTTTTTACAAATTGGGCTCGATGGTCATACATACCATCATAAATCGTTCTAAAGGCTTGGAGAAAATTTTCTTTTCCTATTTGAGGCATAAAGAGTATTTTTTCTTTGATCCTGAAAAGGGAGTGCTGTAGCCTGCCCTACTACAGTACCCCCATCTCAAGATCAAATACTCAATCCCTATCTATAGCCTGCCTTTACACTGAAAATTTTGTTGAAATTTTTACCAAAAAAAATTTCAGAAATTTGCTCTGCAAATTACAAAATTTTCAGTGCCATCCCAAAATCAATAAGCTGACTTCACCAATAAAAAACTCCGATCGGAGACAATTCCAACCAGAGTAAAAAGAAAAACCTGCCTGCCGGCAGGCAGGTTTGGCTTCAGTATCAATCTAAAAAGCAGTTTTTTCATAGGACAGAATAGGAACGTTTGACGTTCCAGCTTAATCTAACGGGCCATTCTACCACCTTAAAAAACAAATGTCAAATTTTATCCTTTTCTACCAATCTAAATAATAGACTAAAAACCAAAAACACTAGGAGTATGGTTTAAAGACCTCGTGAAACACTAAAAGAGACCACATGTTTTTAGATTAATCTAACAGCCTAAATATGAAGATTTACCTTCGAGGTTTTTCCTTGACAACTTTTTCACGCTATGATACTTCTAGTGATTAGGTAGTAGTCATCGTACTGCTCAAGAGGTGACCGCGACCAAAAACAAAAGAGCATTACTAATCGTAGCCCTATCCCGCTAGCGTTAGTGATGCTCTTTTTTCTAGAAACGCTTAATAAGTTTACGAATTTAGCGTTTCTTGAATCCGCCGAAGCTTTACGCGAAGGCGGATTGATCTATCATTACTTACCTTCGTAGCCATCCCGCTAGAAACTCCTGCTCAAATTTAGTTTCTAACATCTTTCTTTCCCTCTCCTCGAAGGAGAGGCCTAGGGTGAGGTTACAGCGTAACTACTGGTATTGATAAACCCTTTTCTTTAAGTTTTACAAATTGCTCTCTAGCCACTTTCTGAAAACTTTCCCATTCAAAATCCTTTGGTTTTGTCTCCTTTTTCCTACTCCCTACTATTTTCTCCCAAATCTTTTTTACGATCATAAAAAAAGCGTAACATAGTTTCTAATTCCTGTCAAGTCCCATAGTTTATTCATAACGTGAAAAGTATATACCTATAGTATATAAATAGAATTATAGAGCTTTGTACCAATCCAATAAAAATATACACAAACATTGTGGATATTTCCGTAAACAGAAAATATGTCAAAAAGAGGATAATTTAATGATAAACCTTAAAACCAAAAATTGAGGAAAAGAAAAAAGCCTGTATAATAAAAAGAGAATTATAGGATTTTATTACTTGACGTCAAGGCTTCTTCCAAAATATGCGTCATAATCCTCTGATGTAAGTTGACTCTTTAATTCTTCTCGAAGCTGAACTACGGCAGTTATAAGCTGATCCACTGAATCAAATCCGTAATCTACCCTACATTTCTCAAGATACTCTTGTCCATCTGCACGAGTAGATGGATCAGAAGATCTAAATTCTCTAATATGGGCAAATTTTCTTGGCAATTGATTTGCAAAACCATGTGATCCTATTCTTCCCTTCCAAAGTTCAGGCACAGTAGCCCTTCTTGCATCCTCAGTAAGACCTACTTTCAACCTATCTAAAGGTGGCAATTTTGATACATCTTCTCCTCTATTCATAGTTAAAATAATTTCTTAACCACCTCAGTGAAATGCGAGTAATTCTTTGGAGAAAGTATTATACCAAATCCTAATTTCTTTGCCTCTTTTATTCTTCGTTCTAACCCTATGACACTTCTTATTTCTCCTAAGAGCCCTACCTCACCTATCGCCACCGTCCTGGCTGGCAACGGTTTATTTTTAAAAGAAGAAACAATCGCCAAACAGATACCCAGGTCTGCTCCAGGCTCAAATATTTTGATCCCCGAAGCTACATTCACAAAAACATCAAAATTACCCAAAGGGAGTCTTAAATGCTTCTGAAGTATAGCTATAAGCATCTGTAGACGATTCGTATTGATCCCATTGCCTACTCTTCTAGGAATTGGCATTTGAGTAGCCACCGAGAGAGCCTGTACTTCTACAAGTAATGGGCGTGATCCTTCAAGCGTGGCAATAATAACCGATCCAGGATCGTTATAGCTTTGCGATCCTGGATCGCTAGATCTACCTAAAAATATCTCCGATGGGTTAGCTACCTCCCTCATTCCCTTATCCTCCATAGAAAATACCCCCACTTCATCTACCGGCCCAAAACGGTTTTTCGTAGTTCTAAGAAGTCGAAGCGCCTGATATCGCTCTCCTTCCAAATATAAAACAGTATCTACGATATGCTCCAAGGCTTTTGGCCCGGCGATTGTCCCTTCTTTTGTCACATGACCGATTAAAAGTACGCTCAAGTGTTTAGTTTTAGCAATCTCAAGTAATTTCAAAGTACATTCCCTCACCTGACCTACGCTTCCAGCCGTTCCCGTCAGCTCTTCTGACCAAAGTGTCTGTATTGAATCAATTATCAAAAATTTTAATTCAGTATCTGCCAAAACCGCCTCCAGTATAGATTCAATATTAGTCTCAGCCAGTATCGAAATTTTATTGATATTGACCCCCAAACGCTCTGCTCTCAGCTTCACCTGTTCCCCCGATTCTTCACCTGTTACATATAATCCACCAATATTAGATAACATTTGCAGAGTCAAAGTCGATTTTCCTATTCCGGGATCTCCAGACAATAATATTACTGATCCTGGTACTATGCCCCCTCCTAATACCTGATCTAATTCCTTAATTTCTGATCTAATTCTTTGGACTTTGGTAGTTTTTATATTACTTAATTTGACAGGTGTACTTGAAATAGTCCTTTCTCTCCTATTAGACTTAGACCATGACGGTCCCTTACTCTCTCTTTCAACCGTCTCTACCAAACTATTCCAGGATCCACAGTTGGGACATTTTCCCAAATATGATGGGCTTTTATAACCACATTGCTGACAAACATATTGGGATCTATTTTTCATTTGAATATATATTACACTAAATTAATCTAATTGACCTAATTAAACTAATTTCTAAACAATATCCAAAAATATTAAACTGAAAATTGAGAATTGGGAAATTGATTAGATCAATTAGAAATTAGAATAATTAGAAATTATCTATATCCCACCGGTTTTTCCTTGGGGATTAATGTCAGAGAGATCTTTCTCTTCACTTCATCTATAGATTCTATCACGCAACTAATCTCCTCCCCTTCTTTTGGATCTTCTCCCTGAGTTATTTTACTCACGTGGAGAAGCCCTTCTATTCCTGGTTCCAACTGTATAAACACTCCATACGGTGCAACCCTGGTCACCTTCCCCTTTACAGTCGTTTCCAATGGATATCTATCCAATATATTTTTCCAGGGGTCCGGAGTTAACCTTTTAATCGATAAATTTAGCTTTCCCTCTCTTTGATTCACTTCTAGCACCAAAACTTCTACCCCTTGCCCTACTTTATATAAAGTTGCTGGATTACCCACCTTTTCCCACGCTATCTCTGATATATGCACCAATCCTTCTATCCCATCAACATCTACAAATATTCCAAAAGGAGCTATACCTGATATTATCCCCTGAAGTGTATCGTCAGTTTTTATTCCGGCAAGTTTTTGCTTCAGAGCTGTCGGAGTAATACCCAAGGCTGCTGCCTTTTGAGATAAAACTATTCTGTTTAAAGCTTTATCTATTTCCAAAATTTTCACCTTAATACTTCTACCTATTAAAACTGATGGATTAGTGGCATAATTAGATTCAAACTGAGTAGATGGTATAAATCCTCTAAGTCCCTGCCATTCGACCAACAACCCACCCTTTGCCATTTCATAACCGGTAACGTCCAAATCATCACCTTTCTCTTGCTTTTCTTTGAGTATATCCCACCTTCTCTGAGTTGAGGCGCTTCTGACGGACAATACCGTATATCCCATATCGTTCTCAGGATTAATTATCGCAGCTGCAATTTTATCTCCCACTTTAAGAGTTATTGCGTAATCTTTCACCTGTTCCAATTCCCATTCGGCCAATATCCCAAAGCTTTTCTTGCCTATATCCACCAAAATTTCTTTAGGCGACGTAGAAACCACAGTTCCCTCTACTTTATCGCCCTTTTTGATAGATAGAGCCACATCCCCTACTTGGGATAACAGCTCATCCATCGTCTCTGGTTCTATATGGGATTTTGGAGATTTTACCGAGGATTTATCGCTCTGATCTTTGGATTTTGGATTTTGGATTTTTATTTTCACTCATTCTACCACCTTTCTTCAAAAGTTCTGTTATTTTATCATTTCTTAAG
>JACQJU010000120.1 GCA_016204905.1 Candidatus Gottesmanbacteria bacterium
AAATATTTTTGGGGCTTTTTTTAACTATGTTTACAGAAAAAAAATCCAGTACCAATTTACCTTTTTCCTCAACTTTTTCTAGAACTACTTCCAGTTTGCGTGATAGAAGTCTTACCCAAAGATATTTATCTTCTTTTCAAATTGGCAATATAAAAAACAAAGTAACAAAATTTCTTCCTATCATTATTTTAGTCCTTATCGTCTTAGTCTTGCTTTTTTGGGCTAAAAATACTATTCAACCCAATAGTATAGCAAGCGACGATAGGGCCGTTTTGAAAGGACCACGAGCATCAGAAGTACTCAATAAAGATTTTTCATTTCCGATAAAAGATGAAAAAGGAGCAGAAATTACTAAATTCAAATACAATCTGGAATCAGGAGAACTTCGTGATGAAATTTTAGTCAAAAGTCAACGAGTCGTAGCGGTAAAAGGTAAAATATTTCTTATACTCAATATAAAAATTACCAATCCCTATTCGCAAGCTATCGATGTCAACGCCAAAGATTTTGTACGTCTGGCAGTAAATGCTAATGATCAAGAGAAAATGGCTGCCGATATCCACAGTGACCCCGTGACCGTCCAAGCTATTTCCACTAAACTTACCAGGTTAGGATTTCCTATCAATGACGGTGACAGAAATTTGACTTTATATGTTGGAGAATTAAAAGGGGATAAGACTAAGATAGATCTCAAACTCCAATAATAACTATTTATTACCAGGCTATTATCTATATTTAACAAAGCTTATTTATACTATGCAGTCTGATTCCAATATCAAGTTATCTCAATCGCTCATAGACGAATTAACCCACGCGCTCCATATGATCAAAGGATACGGCAGTATAGAAATTTATGTCCAAGATAGTACGGTCACACAAATTACAGTCAGAAATATTAAAAAGACAAAAGTAAACATAGATAGTAGTTATTCCAATGGAAAAACTACCAGGTTTATACCAAGGTGAGGCTATTTTGGCTATTGACAACCAATTTAAAAATTATTAATAATTTATATAACTGCCCACTTATACTGTCCAATTAGTTTAATCCTGCTTTTATAATTTAATTTAGCTGACCGCTCACGGAGGCTTCTCTACCGGATTTTTCAATCAGGTATAGAGGCCTCCGTTTTATTTCTTAGAGCGGAGCAAAGTGCATCCCGCGATCGTGGGATATATAAAATGAGAGGAGGTGAAACAAATTTATGAACAAATTCAAAAGACAATTAATTTCCGTATTTGCAACTGCAGCTGTAATGGCAAATACCATCGCAGTTCCAGTAGCTGTGGCACAGGATGGAGGAAATACTAACATTGTTATCTCAGGTAATGGAAGCGATGCCAACAGTTCGGTAAACGTTTCCCAAACTACTAATACAGTAGTTGTGCAAAATAATAATGCCAATATCACCAATAATGTTGATGCCGATTCTGATACAGGCGGAAACAAAGCCAGTAAAAATACTGGTGGTAACGTCACTATAGATACTGGTGATGCTAATACATCTGTCAATGTATCAACTACTGCAAACAGCAATAGTGCAAATGTGACTTGTTGCGCCGGAGCCGGTAACACCAATGTTACCGTTTCAGGTAATGGAAGTGATTCCAATAACACAGTCAATTTGAATCAAGCCAACAATACAACTGTTTTGCAAAATAATACCGCCAATGTCAAAAATAAAGTAGATGCTGATGCGGATACTGGTGATAATAAGGCTTACAAAAATACCGGTGGCAACGTCAATATCACCACTGGTGATGCCGATACTGATGTCAATGTCACTAACGAGCTCAATAGCAACTCAGCCCGGGTTGCCTGTTGTGGATCAGGAAATACCACGGTAAATGTATCAGGTAATGGGGATGATTCCGATAATAGCGTTTGGTTATCTGATTACAACAATACTGGTATTCTTCAGAATAATTATGGCCGTATCAAAAACTATATCGATGCTGATGCAGATACTGGCGATAACAAAGCTAAGAAAAATACCGGCGGAAGTGTCTGGATCAACACTGGCGATGCCAACACATCAGTCGATGTCTCAAACTTGGCCAATGTTAATAGTGCCCAAGTTGGAGGTGGTGATGGTGGCGGTAAATTGAGTGCCTATATAGTTGGTAATGGTTCAGGTAGTTACAATGATATCTGGCTTGCTCTTGCAAATGATACAAACCTATATCAGAATAACTATCTTTACCTAAAGAATCACATCGATGCAGATGCCGACACTGGCGATAACAAAGCTAAGAAAAATACCGGCGGCAATGTCACCATAGATACCGGCAATGCAGATGTAGATGTAGATGTCAATAATGTAGCCAACTTCAATTTTGCCGATATTGTCTGCTGCGGCGTAACTGATGTTCTGGCCAAGATATGGGCCAATGGGGATGATTCTGATAATTATCTCAATGCCTATCTGGCAAACAATCTTTACCCAGTGCAGGATAACTATGGCCGATTTAAGAATAAAGTGGATGCTGATGCTGATACTGGTGATAATAAAGTTAAGAAAAACACCGGCGATGTTGGTGGTGATCCATCAATATATACCGGTGAAGCAGATTCTAATGTGGATGTGAATAATACTGGAGATGTCAACGTGTTTGGCGACAGTCCAGATTTTGATTGGCCCAGCTTTAACTTCCCTTCGTTTGGTGGTTTCAGTCTGAGCATAACATTAGATTGGTCTGATTTTCTAGCTTGGTGGAATTCTCAGCAAGGCTAACCAATATGTTTGTAGGGTGAGTCCGCTTTCGCACTTATGCGGACCGCCCTACAAACTGAGGGAGCCTACAAAATAATAAAATTAGATTAATTTGAAAATGAAAATAAAACAGAAGATATTTAAATCACTAGCACTATTAACTATTGTAAGCGTCTTACTGACGCAAAACTTTGCAGTATTTGCCCAAGATTCCGCATCCGATTCCACTCAAAATACAACATCTTCCAATCAAACCGTAACGGCTGCTGAACAACAAACAATAACTGCCCCCCAGCAAGAAAGTATTACCGCAACAGAGCAGCAAACTATTGTTGCTCCAACTCAAACTCCAATCTCAGCTCCTGCTCAACCAACCATTGCCGCCTCACAAACGTATACACGTACTTATAATTCATCAAGAGAAACTCAAAATTCAACCGAGAACACCACCACAAATACAACTACAAATCCTTCCGATCAATCTGGTTCCTCTGATTCAAACGCCACGCAAACTCAATCATCTGGAAATCAAACCGGAAATCAATCAACTGATGATAAAGTAGGTGATCCAAGTATAAATACTGGTGATGCCACCAATACTGCCTCGGTTTCCACCGCTGCCAATAGTAATACTTCATCTAGTTTCCTACCTGATGATCAAAACAATGGCGGTAGTGCAGTTATTAATTCAAACAATGGTGATGGTTCTACTAATTCAGGATCGGTAGGATTAAGTAATAATTCAACCACCGATCAAAATAACAGCGGATCTGTAGCTAATAATCTGAATCAGTCTACTGTTACCGGCCAAAATTCAGCTTCACGTAATGTAGGTTCCTCCTCTATTACTACCGGTGAGGCCAACACATCAGGGACAGTAGTCACTGGCGTCAATACAAATATTGACGGCGTGATGGTGTCTGAATTTAATGTGGTTGATAACCAAGTTGGCGATATTGTTTTATCATTTCCAGCAAATTGTATAAGCGGATGCACTAGTGGTTCATCAAGCGCTTCAAATATAAATAATGGTGATGGTTCCACCAATGATGCCAATTTACAGACTACAGACAACAATAATAGTTTCCAAAACAATGATGGTACTATTAATAGTACCCTTACTTTATCTTCAGATTCAGGTACTAATTCCGCTAGCAGAAATACAGCTGGCGATAATTCTATTACTACCGGCGATGCCAATGTTGCAGCCAATGTGCTTACATTGGCTAATAATAATCTTTCAGGTAATGTAGTTTATGCGGTAGTAAATATATACGGGGAACTCACGGGAGACATTATTTTCCCTGAGGAGGCAATGGCCAGTTGTTGTGGCACATCCTCTCTTACTGCTGCCAATATAAGCAACGGAGATGGGTCTAATAACACTGCTACAGCCAATCAAACAACCAATAATACTAGTTCCCAAACCAATGATGCCAATATTCAAAACAACCTGAATCTTTCTGCAACTTCTGGAGATAATGATACTTCCCGAAATACCAATGGCAATTCTTCCATAACAACGGGCAATACCACTGTTGATGCCAATGTCATCAATATCGCCAATTCCAATGTATCTGGCGGTAATTGGTGGTTGGTCTTTATATTTGAAGCAGGACAATGGGTAGGCCGTCTTATTGGCGCAGAGGATGGTGCGATCATGGCAGGTTCAGAGGGAACTGTATTTACTACCGATGCTGATGGTAACGTCGTTGCCAGCAATTCAGGCAATGGTGCAGATTCCCAAAATACAGCCAGTGTCAATCAAGAAAGCAATACTAATGTTACCCAGAATAACACAGCCAATATTGTCAACAATATTGACCTTTCCGCCAACACTGGCGGTAACATGGCCAGTAGAAATACAGGAGGGGATTCAACCATAGTTACAGGCGATGCCAAAGTAATCGCCAATATAGTCAATTTTGTCAATAATAATATTACCGGTGGAGGAAAACTATTTGTCACAGTAGTCAATGTCTTTGGAGATTGGTTTGGTAACTTTATAGCCCCGGGTAGCCAAAAAGAAAATCAAGCAATAGCTGAAAGTCAAAATAACCAATCAAACAATCATAATGGTGGTACTCCAGATAATAACTCCAGCTCCAAT
This sequence comes from Candidatus Gottesmanbacteria bacterium, assembly GCA_016204905.1. Taxonomy (GTDB): domain Bacteria; phylum Patescibacteriota; class Microgenomatia; order 2-02-FULL-39-11; family 2-02-FULL-39-11; genus JACQJU01. The sequence continues at coordinate 4,825 of JACQJU010000120.1, forward strand.
AATGCATCCACTGCCAATTCTAACTCAAATAATACTAATACTAACTCTTCAGTCCCAGGACAAAATACCAATACTTCTGTAGCCGGCAATATATTTGGTTCTATTGCCCAAGGTTTATCGACATTTAACTCTGCTAATACAAATACTGATTCCGAAGCTTCTCTTGTAGCCGGCGCTAGCACCAATGATTTGGGGTCATCTTTATTAAATTCTAAGAATACTAAAGTAAACCAAACTAAGAAATTAACCATCAATCTTGCCTGGTTGCTATTCCTAATTCCCTGTGTTATACTCGTAAAAATTCGTAAAAGATATTTCAAAAATCCCTCTGCCTAAAATTTCTGCCAAATTATTTTCTGCCTCTGTCCGCTTATCTGCCAGTTATAAATATTTATTATTATCTTAAATTATGAAAGGCATACTTACCTCACTTTCACTGCTCTTATTATTTCTAGTTTTTATCAGTACTACTCAAGCGGTAGAATTTAATGTTTCCGAAAATGGCTCCGGATCAAAAAATAGTATAAATTTCAATCAAAGCGGCAATACGACTGTAAATCAAAATAGTAACGCCAACATAAATAACAATATCAATGCCACAGCCAACACCGGCGGAAATGAAGCATCAAATAATACTGGCGGAAATACCACCATCAAAACTGGTGACGCCAGTGTTAAAGTCAATGTAGATAATAAATTAAATAATAACTCAGCAGTGGTAAATTGCTGCACAACTCCCACCCCCAAGAAACCGACCTCTACACCACCCTCTGGACCCACTTCCACACCAAAACCAGGTAATGGAAATGGCAACGGTAACGGAGGAAATGGTGGTGGCGGAAACGGTGGTGCTGGAGTTGGTGGACCGGCAGGAGGGGGACAAGTACTGGGACTTGCACCTACAGGAGGTGAAAATACGGCTTCTATCTTCTACATACTTGGTGTGCTATGCTTCGCACTAGGAGGCGCCGCCTTAGGCAGAGGAAAAATCGCCAAGCGCTAAAGCAGTCCAAAATTCAGCGTCTTTTATATATCTGGAAAAAATCTCTGACTAGAGATTTTTTTCATTGGAAGAAAAAGTCTAGAAAATTACTTCTTAAAGATTTTAAAAGGTTTGGTATCAATAAATGGTTTCCTAAATATCGCACCAAAATCGGTATTGCCCTCATTTTGGTAAGTCTTATTTTTTTCTCCTTTCCGACATTCTATAAATCAATAAATCAATATATATCTTTTCGTACTACAAAAGCAGCAAAAGAGCCTATTCGCATCGATTCTAAGCTTCTAAAGGCCTCTAAGGGCGGAGAAAACCCTGTTAGAATAATCATCCCAGCCCTACTTATTGACTTACCAATTACAGATTCAAAAGTAATAGGTGGTACTTGGGAAACATCAGAAACTACTGCCTCCTATGGCTTAGGATCAGGTAGTCCCGGTCAAAAAGGCAACACTGTTGTCTTTGCCCACGCTAGAGAAGGCCTTTTCTTGTCTCTTAAAGACATAAAAAAAGATAACAAGCTGTACCTATTCACCAAAAATAATTGGTATTCTTATCGCGTTAAAGAGATCAAAACTGTTTATCCTAATGAGATAGAAGTTATTGCCCCAACTGCCGATGAAACTCTGACGCTTTATACCTGTTCCGGCTTCATGGACACTAAACGCCTCATTGTGATTGCCAAACCCACTAAATTTAATTAGTAACATTCCACTAACATTCCACCTGTTAGGTGGAACAGATTCGCCACCTGAATGTTTTATAAAAGAAACAAAAAACCCTACCACAAAAGGGCAGGGTTTTTTGACATTTCGATTCCGCTCTCTATCTAATCGAATGTTTGAAAACAAAATCCATCCTAAGGACCGAGTATATTCGAAGGCGGAGCGACAGATACATTCAATGTTGCATTGGAGTCCCCGGTAGTTATATTGGTATCACCACCAGTATTACCACCTGCATCATTATTTCCTGTTTTACTCTTAACTTTTGCTTTTACTTTGACCTTGGACTTATTCTTTTGTTTAGTATTCTTCACACTGGTATTCTTTACTGTAGCATTATTAGTGGTATTTGCACCGTTGTCAAACAATGTAACATTAGTCTCTCCAGCACAACAGCAATCTTCCGTAACATTAGCAACATTCGTTCCACCGCCTACATTAACATTAAGACTAGCATTACTATTTCCGGTATTTATGCTTGTATTTCCGCCGGTGTTTGAATTGGCTGTATTATTTCCTGTATCAGATGAAACATTTACATTTACGTTAACATTAGTCTTATTTTTTTGGGTCAAATTTGTCGTACAATTATTTGTTACGTTTACAGTATTATTTGAACCCTCACCATTTAAGGAAATATCAACAAAGGTATCTGCGAATGCACCTGGTGCTCCCATAGATGCAATTAAAGTAGCCGTTGATAGGATAGCACCTAATCTATAAAAATATCCTTTCATTTATATCACCTCCCTTCGCCCTCCGTAGCTTTATGCGAAGGAGGGTTTCGCTCACATATAAAGTTATAATCTATTCATTTTTGCCCACAAAATATCCCGACGGTTAAGTCGGGAAAAATTCCATAAATTTGGGCAGGCATCATAATAGCGTTTAGTTAATTAGCGTCTAGCGTCTAGTTAATTAGTAACTGAACGCTGACCTCTGATAACTGATTACTGAATAATGCCTCCGTTTGCGGTCAGCTTGCTTTAAAAAATAACAGCAAAAAGACTAACTGTCAAGATATGCAAAGTGGATAAAAACACCTCAATAATATCTCTACTTGTCATGGCCAAATTGGGCGTACTATAATGATTCTATGTTCAGATTTTTCCAGCATCATTTTATCCCTCATAGCTCTAATAATCATAAAGCGCGTGCTCTCCATCCCCAGGCCTTTCTTTTTTATATCCTCCTCATTTTTGTAGTCCAAGTATCACTCAAAACCATCAGAACGACCTTTCCACATATATTGGGTTTTGCCACCGATATTTCTGTCCAAAATCTCCTTGATTTGACCAACCAAAAAAGATCAGAGTCTGGACTGGGTAATCTATCTTTATCACCGACGCTTTCAGCAGCTGCAGCCAACAAAGCGTCCGACATGTTTTCCAAAAATTACTGGGCTCATATTGCTCCCGATGGTAAAACACCCTGGGATTTTATTACTGGTGCCGGATATCGCTATATCTATGCAGGAGAAAATTTGGCTAAAAACTTTAATGATTCAGGAGGCGTGGTCTCAGCTTGGATGGATTCCCCAACTCACAAAGATAACCTGTTAAAAAAAGAATACCAAGAAGTTGGTTTTGCGGTAGTAAATGGCACATTAAATGGCGAAGAAACTACATTAGTTGTCCAGTTTTTTGGTTCTTCCAATTCTTCTACGGCACCTCAAGAACAGGTAAATATTCTACCTACCCAGCAACCCCAACCTACGGTTATTGCTCAGGTTCTACCTACATCTATTCCATTACCCATCGCTTCCAATATTTCACCTACCACAATAGCTCCTACACAGGTCATTATATCGATTATACCCCGAAAGGAAGGTGGGACTAATATAAGAATAGCTAGTGCTCAAAATATACCTTTGTTTAACATAACTACAGTCTCCAAAATTACATCGCTGGCTCTGATTGGATTTCTCTTAGTGGTACTTGGAGTTGACGGTATATTTATATGGCGCCGAAGAACAATTCGAGTATCCGGTCACAACTTTGCTCATATGCTCTTTTTGGTGGCACTTATCGGTATCGTCTATATTACTGGTACCGGTGCTATACTATGAAAATATGCTAAAAGACATTCATTTCCATCTCACGCACTATTTTTTTCTTTTATCCATCCTATCACTCGGAATCATTTCTTATTTCTTTCTTTCTCCTTATCCAGAAAAACAATACGCTGCAGTTATAATAACCGCCATACTCTATATTATTTGGGGAATAGCTCATCATTTATTAGAAGGTGATCTACATATAAAAATTGTGGTAGAATATATACTTATCGCACTCCTATCGATTATGTTGCTAAGAGGAGTAATTTTTAGATGAAATTGGAGATGTTCCAATTTCATCCTGAGGCCAGCAGGCCGAAGGATCTATTACATCAACAATTATGAAAGGTATTGTATTAGCAGGCGGACTAGGTACCAGACTCTATCCACTCACATTTGCCACCAACAAACATCTTCTGCCAGTTTTTGATAAACCAATGATTTATTATCCTATCGAGACTTTAGTCAAAGCAGGAATTACTGAAATACTTATAGTCGTAGGTGGCCCCCATGCCGGCCATTTTATCCAAGTCATTAGAAATGGTAAGACATTGGGGGTAAAACACTTAGAGTTTGCCTATCAGGAAAAAGAAGGTGGTATAGCCGATGCACTTTCACTTGCCGAAGATTTCGCCGACGACCAATCAGTCACAGTAATATTAGGAGATAACACTACCGATGCAGATATCTCTAAGGAAGTATCATCATTTGATAGTGGTGCCCTCATATTTCTCAAATCAGTCCCTGATGCCAAGCGCTTTGGTATTGCCCAGTTAGACGACAAAGACCCAACTAAAATCATAAAAATTATTGAAAAACCCACCGAAATATCTACATCAAACCATGCTGTAACAGGACTCTATATTTATGATAATCAAGTATT
>JACQJU010000127.1 GCA_016204905.1 Candidatus Gottesmanbacteria bacterium
ATTGTAAATAGTTTGCGACACTGATAAGGGAAAATCCCTGCCTGCCGGCAGGCAGGGTTGGGAAAAAACCGAAGGTTTTGTCCCATACGCGGCGGTAGTTCAGCGGTAGAATGTCTCCTTGCCAAGGAGAAGGTCGAGGGTTCAATTCCCTTCCGCCGCTCCAAGCCCTGATGCTGGAATTGGCAGACAGGCACGCTTCAGGAGCGTGTGCCCAAAAGGCGTAGAGGTTCAACTCCTCTTCAGGGCACAGATAATATAATTTTTACGGGCGGATGGTGAAACTGGTATACACGTAGTCTTGAGGAGGCTATGCCGAAAGGCGTGGAGGTTCAAGTCCTCTTCCGCCCACAACTATTTAAAATTTTGCATTTATAGTTCAAATATTAGGCAACTGAGGGTTATTAATACGCATATTACATCCATTACAGCGGTAAGATAAAAGTATCTCTCCCTTGACTTCTATTGGTGCTACTCTCACTATTTCTCCACTCGGACAGTTTCTTACAAAAACATCACCTACACCCATATTCTCGATTACCTTAGAGTCTAAAGCGAAAAATAGTTCTCCCTTTTGTCCACAGGAAACTGGGGAATTTTGTCCACTAGTAGCTTTAATTTCGACTGACATAATATTATAAACGCTCAATATACACCAATTACCTGCAAAAATCAAAAATCTGCTATAATTAGCATGTAAAAATTATATTATTTGCGCCTGTAGCTCAACGGATAGAGCAACTTCCTTCTAAGAAGTAGGTTGTGGGTTCGATTCCCGCCAGGCGCGCATGGAATGAAATCTATTTTTCCCATTTTTACCATCTTTATCTTATTTTTATCGCTACCACATGTGTCATTTGCTATTATTGACCCTCTCGCGACCCCCAACAACCGTTTTGGTATCCATATCGTCGAACCCAATGATATTAGTGACGCAGCAAGATTAATAAACTCTAATGGCGGGGATTGGGGTTATATCACATTGGTCATAGACCAAAACGACCGCAATATTTCCAAATGGCAAGATATTTTTGACAATCTTCGCCGACACCATCTTATCCCTCTGGTCAGAATATCAACACAACTCGAAGGCAATTATTGGCAGAAACCCAACCCCAACGATATTTCTTCCTGGGCGGATTTTTTGGATAGACTCAATTGGGTAGTCAAAAACCGTTATATTATCATCTTCAATGAACCAAACCACGCCAAAGAATGGGGTAATAGTATAAATCCTAGCGAATATGCCCAGATACTCAGCACCTTTCATGATACCCTCAAAGCCAAATCAGATGACTTTTTCATATTACCGGGAGGACTCGATGCTTCAGCACCCACTGGCAAAGAAACCATGGACGAAACAACATTTCTAAAATCGATGCAAGAAGCAGTTCCCGATATCTTCGCCAAAATAGACGGATGGACTTCTCATTCCTATCCCAATCCCGGTTTTGTTGGCTCCCCCTATTCTCTGGGCAAAGGCACTATCAGAACATACCTCTGGGAAAAGAATTTACTTTCCACTCTCGGAGTAGATCGCCCACTCCCCATCTTCATCACCGAGACAGGTTGGCCGCATCGCGAAGGCTCCAATTTTCAGTCCGCCTATCTTTCTTCCGCCACAGTTGCTTCCTATTTGGCTACTGCTTTTAGTTCTGTCTGGACCCAGAGCGATATAGTCGCCATCACCCCCTTTATTTTCAATTATCCTTCCTTTCCTTTTGACAATTTCTCATGGAAGAAACCCGATGGCAGTGGTTTTTACGAACAATATGATCTGATACAAAATCTACCCAAAGAAAGAGGCCAACCTCTCCAAGAAATAAAAATTGAATTTAGCCAAAATCCTTTTCCCATCAAACTCATCTCTGATTCCCTCTATCTATTGAACGTCAACATTAAAAATACCGGCCAAGCAATATTTTCACCGATAGACGACTTTAGTTTTACCCAAGAAGCCAAAGGCCTTACCATCGAACCCGCCAATTTCCTACCCATCGAGCCCAACAAAGATGGAATTCTCTCCTACCAAGTCAAAACGCCGCCCAATAGAGGTAAATTTGCCATCTCACTTTATCTAAAACACAAAGACACTTTTTTACACACGATTACTGGTACTATCGAAGTAGTCGATCCGCCATCACTAAACTTCCGCCTGACAACGGGCCTAAATACTCGCTATACAGGGCTCGTTGATATTATTATTTATGATGAAGATGAAAAACCAATTATCGAGTTTCCCGATACAATCGTAGAAGATGGTAGGGGAGTTATACCCAAAATCAAAGATATCATCGTAGGCAAAGAATATCGCATAGTCGTTTTGAAACCCTACTTTCTCCCTCGACAGGAAAGAATTACTATTACCAAAGACACCAATCATCTTACCTTCCGACCTCTCCTCCCCATGGATTTGGATCTCGATGGTCAGTTTACAGCGACCGATTATTTCACCATCATCTCTCATCCTATCTTTACTTTATCCCTTCTCTTTTGAGGTTTATCCAATTTACTATATAATAAGGATCATGGTGGTCGTAGCTCAATGGTAGAGCATCAGCTTGTGGAGCTGAACGTTGCGGGTTCAAGTCCCGTCGATCACCCCCGAGTCAAACTCGGTTCCCCCGAGTTTGCGAGGAGCCCCGTTTGACGGGGCCCTTTTATATATGGATTTTATAGCAACGTCTGACGTTGCTTCCTATGATCAGATATTATGTTTATGTTTTATATAGCCAAAAAGATGGTAAACTATATATTGGCCTAACAACCAATCTAAAAAAGCGACTCTTAGAACATGCACGGGGAGATGTTTACTCCACAAAGCATAGACGATACTTAAAACTAATTCATTATGAATACTTTATAAATCGCTTTGATGCAGAAGCCAGGGAAACTTTTCTTAAAAGTGGATATGGACACAGACAACTCAAAGAAATACTAAAAAGAACATTACTATGAACCAAGAAACAGAACAACCGATTAGTACCGACACACCAATCACTTTATCCAAATATACCGAAGCCTTACTCAAGAGCTATGCCGCCGGTAAACCCCCTCAGCCTCCTCCCAATGCACCCAAACTTTCAGTTTCCCAGACCGTCTCTTTTGCCGCCTTTTTATACGAAAAGATGCGCAACGCCATAGAATACCGAGAAGATCATCTGATAAGACGGGCCGCCGTAGAGCGCACTCTTCGCCGTAGGTTGGTCCTCAACCAAAATGGCAAAGATATCGCCGAACCACTCATCAAAGAGATGCTCTGGGCTAGGTACTTGGAAAACAACACCATCCCCGAAGATAAGATCGTAAATATTCAAACGATAATTGATAAATATTTTTATTTGAGGAATGAATTTACAGTGGGAAAGACCCAAACAGAACAAAAAAAAATCACCAACTGGATCATCGAAGTTGCCTCTTGTCAGATCGAAGAAGACCTGTCTCCAGATAATCAGCGAATCGCTTTCACCAACTACGTTTATCATCTTTTGCGCGGCAAGTTAAACCTATTTGAAGACATCCAAAATCGCGATATCCAAGTCTATATCGCCGTCGAGCGAGCCTTTGCCAAAAGCGATGACCCACTTATTAGGTATCATCTCCTCAAACTTCTTACTCCCGATCTTATCTCTGGTACCTGGAAAGATGCCGAGAGGATTTTGCCCCAATTTTCTGATATCTACAACAAGATAGAAACAGATCTCACTCATCCTGTTGCAGATCAACTACGTAGGTTTGTCAAAAAAGAAACTCCCCCTTTTTTAATACTTAGAGACTTATTTGAGAAGTTTCCCAAAAATATTGGAGAGATTCTTCGTAGCGAGGAAAAATTCTATTATCGAGTCGACGAGATTTGTCGCAAGCGTTATGATGAGACAAGAACCAAGTTGAGGAGAGCTGGCATCCGTTCCTTTATTTATATAGTTTTTACCAAAGTTATTTTTGCCCTGGCCCTCGAAGTACCATACGATATGTATATTGCCAAACATATCGCCTATTTACCCATCGGTATCAATGTTCTTGTTCCTCCTATATTCATGACGGCCATCATTTTATCAGTCAGCGTCCCGGGCAAAGATAACACCAAGAGGATCCAATCTAGACTCAAACAAATTATCGAAGACGACCCAGATACTGACGATATCGCCAAAAACCAATTAATACTAGGCAAGATTGCCAAGATCAAAAGCCCACTCCTGAATGTAGGTTTTACCGTCATCTACCTTTTGGCCTTTTTCTTGTCTTTTGGCATCATCATCTATGGTCTTGCATGGCTCAAGTTCAATATGGTCAGCATGACCGTTTTTCTCTTATTCCTCACCCTTGTTACTTTCTTTGGTTATCGTATCAGGCAAATAGCTAGAGAGTATAGAGTCATCGAAAAAGAAGGAGTCTTGAGTCCTATTGCCGATTTCTTCATGTTACCTCTTCTTCGAGTCGGGCAGTGGTTATCAGGTGAAATAGCCAAGATCAATTTATTTATATTTATATTTGACTTTGTCATCGAAGCACCATTTAAAGCCATATTTGAGGTAGTCGAGGAGTGGATCAGATTTGTGAAGATCAAAAAAGAAGAAATGGTATGATCGCATGAAGGTCTCTCACTTATATACACTCAGAAAGACCTCCTGCGGGATATTTACATTTCCAAACTGCTTGAGTCGCTTCTTTCCCTTCTTTTGCGCATCTAGTAGCTTATCTTTTCGAGATTGATCACCACCATAGAGTTTCGAAGTTACATCCTTACGAAATGACTTCACGTCGCTTCTTGCTATAATTTTACCTCCAATAATAGCTTGTATCGGAATCTGGAACTGATGGCGAGGAATTAGGTTCCTTAATTTTTCTACCATCAAATTGCCTATAGTTTGCACTTTCTTTCTCACCACTATTTGCGAAAAAGCATCTACTACCTTCTTATTTATCTGTATCTCCAATTTTACAGCATCTACTTTTCGCTTTTCATATAACTCATAATCCAGACTCGCATACCCAGATGATATTGATTTCAATTTATCAAAAAAATCAAAAATCATTTCCGACAGGGGGATAATATAAGTAAATTTCCCCTGTTCTCCGAAATATTCTAGGTTTACAAAATCCGCCCTTTTATCTTGAGCCAGTTGCATGATACTCCCCACACTTTCCTTTGGCGTAAAAATAGTTGTGTACATGACTGGTTCGAGGACTTCTGCAATCAGTGTCGGGTTAGGGAAGTCTTCCGGAGTATATATAAAGAGAGTCGATCCATCAGTTTTCTTTACCTGATATTCGACAGTTGGCGCCGTGGTGATCAGTGACAAGCCAAACTCATTTTCCAGCCTTTCCTTGACCACCTCTCCATGAAGTAGGCCTAGAAATCCACACGTAAATCCTTTGCCAAGAGCTGGAGAAGAATGTGTCCGGAAAGTAAAAGATGAGTCAGAAAGATGAAGTTTCTCTAATGACTCCCGCAGTGTTAGAAAGTCATCATTATCTACTGGAAAAAGACTCAGATAAACCATTTGTTTCGGCTCTTTATATCCAGGGAGTACATCGACCTTTTTTTCTGAAAGAGAGATAGTGTCACCGACTCTTGCCAGAGACAGATCTTTTAAACCCGTAGCTATATATCCTACTTCCCCTGCTACTAATTTGTCTACAGGTTTCATATTCGGCGCAAATATACCTAATTCTATTGGCTTAAAGGTTGCGCCTGTGGCAAAAAACTTTAGATCACTGATCCACCCACCAGCACGCCCCATTTCACCCCGGGAGTGAAATAGAGCGATAGAACCGTCTATAATCCGCACATACACAATTACTCCTCTATGAGTATTATATTGGGATGAAAAAACCAAAGCACGAAAATTGTCATTTGCATCCCCCTGAGGTGGCGGGATCTTTTCTACTATTGCGGCAAGAAGTTTATCGATATTTGTACCATGCTTAGCTGATACTTCGACTATATCCAGAGGCGCAAATCCAAACATATCGACCAGATCTTTTTTCGCTTCCTCCACTTTGGCAGTAGGCAAGTCGATTTTATTTACTACCGGTATCACTTTCAGATTTTTATCTTTTACCAGTTGCATATGAGCTACCGTCTGAGCCTGTATTCCTTGTGTAGCGTCTACGACCAATAGAACTCCCTCGCAGGCAGCCAGCGATCGAGATACTTCGTACGAAAAATCCACATGTCCCGGCGTATCAATTAAATTTAAAATGTATACTTTATTTTCATTAATTTCTTCATTTTTAATTTGTAATTTATTTATAATTTTTAATTCATCATTCATAATTTTATATATCATGCGCACCGGTGCCAACTTTATCGTTATTCCTCTTTCTCTTTCGATAGGATTACTATCCAGTATTTGTTCCTTCATGAGTCTCTTTTCCACGGTACCAGTCGCCTCAAGCAGTCTATCAGCCAGCGTCGATTTCCCATGGTCAATATGAGCC
>JACQJU010000122.1 GCA_016204905.1 Candidatus Gottesmanbacteria bacterium
ACTCTTATAAAGTCGATGTAGATGGTTCGACTCCATCCGGTTCCACTTCGAATCCAAGTGGCTCCACTAAAAAAGTGATATTATGAAGCGTAAAATTCTCAACATTTTCGGCTGGCTTTTTGGAATCGGGGCATTCATCGGCGGAATACAAAAGCTCTTTTCTAGTCCTCTAGAGGCTGTTTATTATTTATCTTTTGGAGTAATAATATTTCCTCCTGCCAATCATTTAATTTTAAAAACTTCTTATGCTAAATTAATTAAAATTGTGGTGGGATTAGTATTCATCGGGTCACTTATAACTTGGGTCTATTTAGAGCAAAGACCTAGTCCAGAAAAAGAAATGGACGGATATAAGCGTTCTAATACAAATATTACTAAGCAAATAGCAAAATCTTATTGTCTCAAAAATGGAAGATGCCCAACATCTTTGGATGAATTATTTAATAGTGGAGCAACAGGACCGTACGAGTTTTACCGAGCTGAAGACTATTTTTATAGGTCAATTGATGATGGCAAAGACTGTGTAATAGGTACAACTTTAAGCAATGGGAAATATTATACTGAACTTTGTATCGGTGATAATTTGGCAAATATCAAATACTTGATAGACCCCAAAGCTGAGTAGAAATTTGTCAGTCGAGTAGTTTCCTTCAGGTGAGCAGGCCTTAGAGTTCCTCTAACTTCACGCTTTCGGACATTTTATCTTTGACGAGATCAAGATATTTTTCTGTCGTAGATAGTCTTTTGTGACCGACTAGTCTGGAGATGACAGTCAGGGGAGTGCCAGACATGAGGTGGTGAGCAATAAAGGTGTGACGTAGGTCGTTGACTTTGGCATTTTCGATCCCTGCTAACTTAAAATATCTATCAATAGTAGTTCTGATATTTCTGACTAGAAGAGCTCTGCCTGTTTTGGTGACAAAGAGGGCATCATTTTTGACTTTGGGGCGGATTTCTAGGTAATCATCGAGGGCTTGTTTGGCGGCTTTGTTGAGGGGTACGCTTCTTTGGAGATGGCCTTCTTGGGGTCTGACGACTAATTCGTGGTCTTTGATATCCTCGAGTTTAATATTGGCAAGTTCGCCGATCCTGATGCCGGTTTGTAGGAAAAGCTCAACGATGGCATAAGTGCGAGGATCACCCTTACAGGCATCGCGTAGAGCGCGATATTCGATTTTGGAGAGTATTCTGGGGGGTTTGACTTCATATTTGGGATGGGTAATCTCGGCGGCGGGATTAACCGATATAAAATTATTATTTTTGAGAAATCGGTAGAAAGTTTTGATCGAGTTTATCTTTCGAGAGAGTGATTTGGGAGTATAGCCGTCAGAGGAGAGCTTTTTTAGAAAAGCATCAAGGTCGTCTTTTTGGACTTCGGAGACGGATTTTTTGCCTAAATCAGAGAGAAATCTGGTCAATTGGTCGATATCTTTACCATATGCTAAGATGGTAGCGTGGGCTCGTTTTTGGTCGGTAAGATATTGGACAAATTGTCCGTGGGCAGAGGCTAGATCGAGCTTATTTGTAGAATCCATAGAGCCTATAATATCATTATAGAGGTTTCTTGTCAATTCTGGGTTATGGAAACTCTAAAATTGATCTCATATGAAGGGTAAACTTGCGAACCTATTTTTGGCAATTATAGGCGTGTTTTTGATGGTAAATTTAGTCCGGTCGATAAGTTCTATATCTGAGAAAGGAAAGATTATAGAAGATACCCAGAAACGTCTGATTGAGGCTAAAGAGAAGAATAGCCAGCTCAAAAGGAAGCTAGCCAAAATAGAGAGCCCAGCTTTTATAGAAAAAGAAGCGCGGGAAAAGCTAAATCTGGGTAGAGAGGGGGAATATATGGTGATATTGCCTCCCGTGACGCCGTCCCCTCCTCCTCAAGAACCGGAAAGACTAACTAATTTGGAAGCGTGGATGAAGGTGTTTTGGTGAATTTGTATTCGATTATTTTCCTCGAAGAACGATTTTGGTAATTTCTTCCCAAAATTTATAAGCTATAAATAGTAGAAGTAAAAATACAAAGGCTATTAAGCCATATAATGACATTTCAAAGATACGGGTTAATAAGGGTTGGGATAAAACATCAACTCCAACTAGAGCTAAGAAAAAGGGAATAATTGAGAGGCTAAATAAAGTAAGAACAATAATAAAAAATCCTACTAATAAGAGCCGTGTTAAATTTGTATTATTGCTATTCTTTTTAAGTTTTAATTTAGTCATGATTTTATCATATGTATGAAAAATCTTGTTGTCAAGGTATTGGTGCCAGGGGAGAGGATCGGACTCTCGACTTCACGCTTATGAAGCGTGCGCTACTACCACTGAGCTACCCTGGCGTATCAAATATTTTACGCCACCAGCCTCATTTTTGCAATCATTTAGTAGACTTGGTTGTGAGTGCCAATGTCGATGAGAAGAATTTCACCTGGGAATATTTCTTGGTATATAACTCTTATATCACCTGTTATTGAAAATGATCTAAGATGTGCCTTTTTGCCAGTAAGAGGATGATCTTTTAAAAGAGGGTACATTGGGTTGAAGATAAATAGGGTTATTCGTTCTTGGAATTTTATATCTAGATTTGGGTGGGGGAGTATTCTTTTTCTGTAGTGCTTATCAAATGTTGGGTGTCGCTTAATTATTTTCTCCATGTAATTGTCTCATCAGGTCATCGACATCTTTTGCCACATAAGGTTTCACCTTTCCACTGAGAACATCATTAATCATTTTGGCGTACCTGCGGTCGTTTTTGGGAGAGAGTTTAATTGGTTTGGGTTCAAAGATTACACCAATTTCTCTTTTGGCTAACTTTTGCAAAAACATCCTAATGGCATCCTGAATAGAGGAGAAACCGGAAGCACGTGCTTCCCTTAAAGCTTCGTTTCTAAGAGATTTACTTATAGGCACTTGGATGATAGTTGTATTCATGGTATTATAATTATAATGGTTTTATAATGGTTGTCAAGTATTATTTTAAAGTAGTGAGAAGCAGGGGATATTTGCCGCCGGGTTTTTCGGCCTTGAGAACCAACTTGAGGGGTAATTGTGGGGGGATTTCTTCATGTTCTTTCAGAAGAATATAGGTTTTTTGGGATTTAGCCCGATCAAAGATCTCTTGATCCAATACAGAGAGTGGCCAGCGGGGGACGATTGTTATGTTGGGATTATCCCAGTATTCTAAAAGGAAGGCATAATGATAGAGGCCAAATGTGCCTTGGGTAACTAGGGTAACTGGTTCCTTTTTCAACTCATCGTCTAAGAATGTAAAAATCTTATCCAGTCCGTAGCCTGAGGGGTGTTCGGAGATATATTGGTGATAATCTGTTTTGGGTAGAGGAGCTTTGGGGGGATTGGTGAGGAGGAGGTAGTCGAAGTGGAGGGAGGGGAGAAGAATAATAAGAGTTAGAATCAGTTTAATCAGTCCGCGCTTCGCGCGGTCGGTCCCCGCCAGGGCGGGGTCGGTTATAAGTATTATTAAGTAGGCCACTGAGATGAGAAAATAGGGGGTGGTAAAGAGGATGTAGCGGGGGAAGATTTCTCTGCCAACTGTAGCAAGTATAAATATGGGAGTAAACCAGAGGAGGAGAAGGATCAAGCCCTGTTTTCTTTTTTGCCAGATTAAAACTACAAAGGCAAAAAGTCCAACTATAAATATTGGCCAGGTGTAATAAGGGATGATCCAGGAAAAGAAACCATTGAGGTTTCCCCAAGTTAAAGTAAAGGGTTCTTTTAATAATTTTTCGAGCGGTTGCTGAAACTGCTGGTTTTTGGCTTCGAAGAGGTAGTAGACGCTGGAGAGCCGTTGAAGATTATTGATGATTTGTCCTAAAGAGAGTGCAACAAGGATATGGCTAATAATTCTTTTCCAATTTGTCCTTATTTCAGCACGTGCGTAAATAAGGTATATGATCG
>JACQJU010000003.1 GCA_016204905.1 Candidatus Gottesmanbacteria bacterium
AATTGGAAAACATATACAAATACAAAATATGGAATTTCCTTCAATTATCCATCAAACTATTTAATTACAGAAAATCAAACAGAAACTCAAAATGAGATTTACTTATCAGCCTCCGAAAAAGAAAAGATAGGTGTAGAAAAATGCCTTAAACAACCAGAATGTCATATAGTTCCATTCATCGTTACATTTAAAAAAATAAGTAACCCAGAAAAAATTTCTTTATCCGACTATGTCCAAAAAAATGCAAATTATGGTAAATATCAGCCAATCACAGTAGATAATCATGCGGGGCTTCAATTACAATTACTGAATGAATTTTACGAATCGTTACTGAAGCATACCTATATCCAAAAAGAAGATTCAATCTTATATATCTTTACACAGACCATATCCGATTCAGATATGAAACTTTTTGACCAAATCCTCTCCACATTCAAATTTATAGAAATTTCTCCAACACGTTCAAAAAATTCCCAGGGAAACACGTACTCCCAATCTCTTCAACTCTCTCCAACCCCCTCAATATCTCCGCCAACGACTACTACTCAAGAATGCAGCCTCTGTGGACCACAGGGAATACATAATGTAAAGGGAAACACATGTCCCAGTGGTCTTATATGCAAGAGCGGCGAAAAGACGTCTCTGAGTTACTGCGTCAAAGAAAATGAATCTACGGCAAAATGTGAAAATTAGATAAGGAGTACCCATAAAGCCACCACACCACCGGATAACTGATAAACCTTTTTTTACTGAAATTCTCCGATACGATTATCACATAGAGATAAAAACACTATATACATCTATCATTTGACATATATACATCTATCTGCTACAATTGAGACATGAAAAGACTACAAGTATATTTACCGGAAGATTTGATGGAAGATTTACGGCTTTACGCTCAAAGCCAAAATATTCCCTTGGCCGAAGCCCTGCGGAAAGCAGGAAGAGAATTTTCCCATAAACCTACTGTGAAAAAAGAAATTAAAGCTATAAAAAAAAGACAAAAAAAATCCCAAAAAAATCCATTCATAGCCATGGCAGGTATGCTGGGATCTGGTCCCACAGATGCCAGCATGACAGTCGATGATATCTATGATGACCCATAAGAAATACCTCTTTGTTGACAGTTCCTCATGGATAAGCTTATTGGTGAAAACAGATACGAATTACCAAAAAGCTAAATCTATTTTCTCTTCATTTGATACGAAAACTACACTCTATATCTCTTCTTTTATCATCAATGAGACAGTTACCAAAATAAGAAGAATGCTGGGTCAAACCAAAGCATTTTCTTTGTATAAGCTGTTCATCGATTGGGAAAATGAAGGATCTCTTATGATTCTCCCGCTAGAGAGAAAGAGTATTGACGAATCCATGAAGTTGCTTCAACAGCACCCCATCCCCAATACTCTTTCTCTCACAGACGCCACCAATATTGTCCTCATGAAAAAACATCATATCCCTATTCTCTTTTCCTTTGATAGAGACTTTAAAAAGCTGAAAATTCCCAACATTACCCTTCCTCCATAATTATGCTATCATAAATATATGAATCCTGCTCCTGATCCAAATTCTGCCGCAACTCCTCCCTCAACGCCACCTACTATAAATGTTCCACCTCCTCCCCCAATTTCCCCCAGTTCCCCAAATCCCCCCAAATCCCCCTTACTCTTAGTTCTCGGAGGAATTATTGTCATAGGAATTATCGCAACTGGCGCCTATTTCCTCGCCAAATCCCAAAAGCCTTCCTCTTCTCCCTCAAATCCCCCATCCCCCTCATCTCCCCAATTACCCATATCTCCCTCCCCCGACCCCACCGCCAATTGGAAAACATATGCACATTCTGCATTTACTTTTAAGTATCCTATTAATTGGTATTTCCAAGAAGTCCCTGATTTTCCAGGTGGAAATAATGTAAGTTTCTTTTTAGTTGGAACAAAAGCCGACCATGGTTATGGAGATCATGAAGGAAACGAAGTATTTAGTTTTGAACTTAGCAAAGACGTTAGATCATTGGATGAACTAAAAAGAGATTATTATAAGGATGCAGTTGATTTGATAATTAATGACAAACAAGCTATTAAAACTTCATTTAATCTATTAATAATAAAAATATCAGAAGATGAAAAACTAAGTATCGTCGGAGGTAAAGAAACAGCAAAACCTTATCTCGACCAAATCCTCTCTACATTCAAATTTGTGGATAGCCCAGTGAGTCCGACTCCCAAGAAAATAAGCAATACATGCACAAGTGACAATCAATGTTCTCCAGGATTTTTTTGTGATTACGGATTCAATTGCGCACAAGCACCCCAAAAAGGTCCAGGATGCACAAAAATCTATTCTGGATCACAAAAGTGTATTAAAAAATGCAATATGGACGAAGATTGTTCTGCAACTGAAAGCTGTCAAATAGTGTATGTCGCAAGCGGAAGTGACGTCGCAGTAGGAACACAAGGGTGCCAGTAAAGATACTAGGCAAGAATATACAAAGCTAGCAGACACACCAACGGATAACTGATAAACCCATATTTTTTACTTACTCTCCATTGGAAATTATATTGTAGCCCCGGAATTTGCTTGCCAAAAAGTAACAGTGATTGTTCTATTGCGTCTGGCGAAATTGCTACTCCCCCACCCATGATTAACCAATAATTATTTTGTGTAAAAAGGAGCCATAAAAAGGAAGCAATAAGGAAAAAAACATCTACACTCATCACCGCTAAAATAAAATTCCTCTGTTTATTTTCCTTCGAAAATATACTCTTTAGCGTTGCCCCCGGCTTTATATCAAAATCATTATGAGGTGTCATATCGAGGGCAAAATGAGATAGCAAAGCCAGAGGTAATCCTATCATCGGATTTGGAACAAGCTTCAGTATCGCCGCCCCCGCCAGAAAATGAGGAGTATAAAGCATTTATTATTTATTTATTATTTATATTACTCTTAAATGGGATACTCTATCAAAACATCCATCCAAATCCCATCAAATCCAAGGTAAAAGTCAAAAAACAGCAGTCTACCTGATATGCGACCGCCTATCCTAAAGACTCTTGTTTAAGTTTTCTTTGTACAACTTATAAGCTTTATCTCCTTGCCAGTCGTCTGGTAAAAGATCCCACGGTAATTGTGGATCGCTAGATAGTATCGATAAAAAGCCAAACTGTTTTTGTAAAGAATTCATACCATCCCCTGAAGTAATATTTTTTATATATTCCCCATATAGATCATTTAGTCTGTCCAAATTATAAACTCTCCCGACTAACGATCGTAAATCCTCATCCCCTATTGCTCCATCTTTACCAATATCCGCTACTATTATTACCCCCGCAAGATGTTTTTTAGAAATATATTCTGCCAAAATCTCATGAGGATTATAGGGAGTAATCCATACTGACTCAAGTAACATACCCATCCCCAATTTTCTAGCATACCTGCGAAGTATCTCTCTATCTTGTTTTCTTTTCTCAGGTATATCGTAAGTCAATAAATAAATCTTCCCATCCCATATCCTTTTTTCATCATACTCGGGCAATATACTTTCCAATCGCTTTCTTCCTTGGAGCGTAATCTCCGGCCATGCCTTCTTGCGTCCATTTCTTTTTATATATCCTTTCCGCCTTAAGTTTTCCAACGAATTCTTTATAGTTTCATAATTTATTTTACTTATAAAATCATCAGCAGCTATCCTATTTCTCCATGTATTCCGGCTAAAATTCATACTTCCGGCTGCAAAATAAGCAAACAGCCACAGAGTCATATCAGTCGCCTCAGCCAAAACTCCCTCCGTCATCTTACCTATCTTCTCTTTTAAAATTTTCCTCTCCATAACAACAGTCTACTACATATGCGGTCGCCTAGTAAATAGACTCTTGTTTTTCAATTGTCTTTCCATTTAAGGTTGACAAAATGAGAGAGAGACTATTATAGGCTCCATGTCACCACAAAGAGCAAAAGTTGTCGTAGTAGAAGATGATGAATTTGTATTAGAAGATGCGCTAAAGTCTTTAACCGAGTCAGGACATAGATTGTTATTCCAAGCCTCGGATGTCGTAACTGCACGGAAGCTATTAGAGAATCTAAAGGAAACTCCAGATGTAGCCCTTATAGATTCAAGATTCCCTAATGGGCCAGGAGAAATAACGGAGGATGAAAAGGCAGGCGGGATAGTAGCAAGTACAATAAAAAATAGATTTCCTGAAGCCACAATCGTTATGTTTAGTAATAGGTCAAATCAAGAATTTGGTACTCATAGATTTCCAGGCCCAGGAGAATCAAAATTAGGAAGAATCGAAGATCTTGGCCAGTTTATCTCCTCTCTCCCCGCTCCCGCTCGTAAGTAATTTACACACCTTATTGATCTCTTCCTGTTCATGCCATTTGACTTTTGATATTTGAATTTGCTATACTATCCCTATCCCCCCCTAGGGGATTCTAAGAAAGGATAAAAATATGAATCATCAACATCATAACCACAATCACAACCATAAGGAACATATCAATAATCAATCAATCGTTACACGTCTCAAGATCACAGAAGGACATTTGAAAAAAATTAGAGAGATGGTCGAAGAAAATGCCTATTGTATCGATATCCTTCACCAAACACAGGCGGTAGAAGCAGCGCTGAAAGAAATTAACTCTCTTCTTTTAAACAATCATTTAAATACGTGTGTTGTCGATTCCATCAAAAAAGGAGATTCCAAAGAAGTAATTTCAGAGGTTATGGCCGTTTTTAAAAGGAGCCAAAAGAATGGATAAAATACTTGTTACTATCATGGGTTTACTAGGTATTGCTTTCACATACTGGTACTTCCTAGGTAAAAAAGACGATATTGTAGAGGCCAAAGGTTCTGTAGATATAAAAGTCGAAGGCGGCTATTCCCCTTCTGTTATCTCCATCCCCAAAGGCAAAACTACCAAACTCAATTTTACTAGAACTGACCCCTCATCCTGTCTTGAAGAAGTTGTCTTAAGTGACTTTAAAATCAAAAAATTCCTACCACTCGATCAAAAAACCACCGTAGAAATTATGCCGCAGAAATCGGGTACATTCCCCTTTTCCTGTGGCATGAATATGTATCATGGCAAACTCATCGTCCACTAAAACATTTGCTATAAAAGGCATGCACTGTGCCTCCTGTGTACGTCTTTTGGAAAGAGCCCTTTCCAAAGTACCCGGTGTCCTTACCGCCAATGTCAATTTAGCTACCGAAAGAGCTTCAGTCTCTCTAGATCCCAATCTAGTAACCACAAAAGATTTGTCCGATGCAGTTTCCTCTGTTGGTTACCAAGCTTTGCTTGACCAACAAACTCATTTCTCAAGTCACTTAGAAGACGAAGAAAAACAAAGAAAGCAAAAAGAACTCGATGACCTCAAAACCAAAGTTATAGTTAGCCTAGTTCTGGGCGGACTGATCACCTGGGGCAGTTTCCCTCTGATTATGGATACTGCTCCCTCCCTCATGAGAATATTTTTAGTCCAGTTTCTTCTGGCTATTCCCGTCCAATTCTATGCTGGCTTTGATTTTTATAGGGCTGCTATTTCCTCACTTCGCCATCGGACAGCCAATATGGACACATTAGTCACTCTCGGCACCACCGTTGCCTTCACCTATTCCACATTTGTCACACTTTTCCCCCAAGTAGTTGAGCGTATCGGCATAGAGGCCATGCCCTACTTTGACGTCTCTACCATCATTATCGCCCTCATTTTATTGGGTAGATTCTTAGAAGCCCGTGCCAAAGCCGGTACGGGAGAAGCCATCAAAAAACTCCTAGGTCTCCAAGCCAAAACCGCCCGAGTAATCTTGCAAGGGGACCCCTTGCGAGGCAAGGGGTCCCCTTATGAAAAGGATATCCCCATCGATCAGGTAAAAATCGGTGACCTAATCCGTGTCCGTCCTGGAGAAAAAATTCCAGTTGACGGTACCATCATAGAAGGAGAATCTTCAATCGACGAATCCATGGTTACTGGGGAAAGTATCCCCGTAGATAAACAAAAAGGTGATACAGTTATCGGCGCCACTATCAATAAAACCGGCGCATTCACATTTAAAGCCACTAAAGTCGGCCAAGATACTATGCTTTCTCAAATTATCAAATTAGTCGAGGAAGCCCAAGGTAGCAAAGCCCCCATCCAAAGACTAGCTGATGTGATTTCCTCCTATTTTGTCCCTATTGTCATCATGCTCGCCCTGGCTACATTTGTCATTTGGTATAACTTTGGTCCCACCCCTTCATTTCTCTACGCCTTGTTAAACACCGTGGCGGTCCTTATCATCGCCTGTCCTTGCGCCATGGGACTGGCTACACCTACAGCTATCATGGTCGGTACAGGTAAAGGAGCAGAACACGGCATACTCATCAAAGATGCCGAAAGTCTCGAACTAGCCTACAAAATCAAAACGGTCATCTTTGACAAAACGGGTACCCTCACCCAAGGCAAACCCAAAGTGACCGACTTTTCCTTCATGGATAATTTAGAAGAAGTAAAAGATTCCTTAAAACTTTCCAAAGATAAAGTAGAAAATATTGAAAATTATATTCTGTCCGCTGTTTATTCACTTGAAAAACATTCCGAACATTCACTTTCTCTAGCTATAACAGAGTATATCAACCACCTCGGGGGTGGCCGGATGCCTGCCCTGAGCGAAGTCGAAGGGGACTCCCCCGAGGTGAAGGGAGTATTCGCAGTTTCTGGCATGGGCATCAAAGGAGAAGTAGATGGAATAAAAGTACTTATTGGTAACAAAAAACTTATGGAAGATCAAAAAGTGATGCGATGCTCAGAACTTGATAAAAAAGCCCAACAGTGGTCCAAAGAAGGTAAAACCCTAGCCTATATTTCTATTAATAACAAAAATATCGCCCTCTTTGCTATAGCCGATACCCTCAAAGAATCAGCAAAATCAGGTATTGAACTTTTAAAAAAGATAAAAATATCAGTCTATATGGTCACCGGAGACAATCCCCAAACCGCACAGGCTATAGGAAGCCTAGCCGGAATTCCCCCAGAAAATATCTTCGCCGAAATCTTACCCCAAGATAAAGAGAAGATAGTACAGCAACTCAAGTTTGGGGTGACACGAGGCGGGGAGCCCCATGGCCGGGGTCCCCTTGTGGGTGGACATGGGGCTGCCGAGTGGCAGGACCCCAAACATATCGTTGCTTTCGTCGGCGATGGCATCAACGACGCCCCTGCTCTTGCCGCATCAGACGTAGGTATCGCCATGGGTACGGGCACAGACGTAGCCATCGAAGCAGCAGATATTACTCTCGTAAACAAAGATCTGCGCTCAGTGGGAGCAGCAATCGAATTATCCAAAAAAACTATGAGGACTATAAAACTAAATCTCTTCTGGGCTTTCGGCTACAATGTCATCCTTATTCCCGTAGCCATGGGCATCCTCTACCCTTTCTTTGGTCTTCTATTAAACCCTATCTTTGCTTCCCTTGCCATGGCACTAAGTTCAATATCAGTAGTGTCCAACTCATTACTTTTAAAAAGATTTAATATCAGAACTTAAAGGAGGATTATGAAAAATTTTAGTACTGAAAAAATTATTCTTGGTCTGGTTGGAGGACTTACATTGCTTGCAGTCATTTTTATAGTTATTTTTTCCGCCAATGAACAAAAATCGATCAAAAATCAAACTTTGATTGCCTCCTATCAAACGTCTGATAAAGCAAAACCAAAGATAGAAGTTTCCTCCACATTCAACGATTTAGGCAAGATGAAAGTTAAAGATGAAAAAAGTGCCGAGTTTACTATAAAAAACACAGGTAGTAAACCCTTAATTTTATTTAAAGTCAGCTCTTCCTGTGATTGTACATTTGGAGTCGTCACAATTGATGGCATCAAAAGCCAGGAATTTGGTATGCACTCCAAAAGCGATTGGACTACCTCTCTTGATCCCGGCAAAACAGCCACACTTTCTGTAATTTATCGCCCCTTTATCATGCCTGTTTCTGGAACTATCACTAGAGATGTTTTTGTCCAAACCAATGATCCGGAAAAACCCAAACTTACATTTACAGTGAAAGCTTTTGTGGAGTAAACCTCACCTTTTAATCCCTCTCCTACAAGGAGAGGGTAGGGTGAGGTAGAATTCGGCTGGACCTGTTTAAATTAAAATTAATATGGATACCAATCTCTTATTCGGAGTCTCTCTCACAGCCGCCTTTTTAGGCGGCATGGTGGCTCTGTTTGCTCCCTGTTGCATCACTTTCCTTTTCCCCTCTTATTTGGGTACCATCTTTAAAGACAGAAAAAGAGTGGTTTTCCTCACTCTTATTTTTGCCTTAGGATTAGGATCTATCCTCATTCCAGTAGCCCTCGGTATGAAATTTATAGTCAGCTTTTTTGACCAATATCATACTCCTATTTATCTTTTTGGTTCTCTCCTTATGGTTCTTGTTGGTATCATGACTCTCTTTGAGATCAAACTCATGCTTCCCCTGCCTCACTACACTATGCCGCGGCAAACTACCACTCTATCTACTTTTATCTTAGGAATTTTCTCTGGTATTACCTCTTCCTGTTGCGCACCTGTGCTTTTTGCCGCTATCACCCTTTCCTCATTATCCCCTACCATTCTTACCGCCCTCATAGTTTCTATAGTTTATGTTTTAGGTATTGTTTTTCCCTTATTTTTCTTATCTCTAGCCTACGATAAGCTCACCAATCAATATCTTTATAAAGTCAAAAGCAAATTAGAAAGACCCCTAAAAATTCTTGCTTCTGCTACTTTTATCATCTCAGGAATTATTATAGCTATTCTAGCTCTCTCGGGAAAGATTCAAATGGAGTCAAATATGGCTTATGGTTCATGGTTAAGAGCTTTTATTTATTCTATCTCCACAAATCTGAAAAACCCTATCCTAGACATTTTGGTATTAGGAGTAATTA
>JACQJU010000126.1 GCA_016204905.1 Candidatus Gottesmanbacteria bacterium
ATTATAGTAACCTCCAATCTTGGCCAGAAAGAGGACATCGAACGGGCCAAAGCTCTAGGTGCTCTTGATTATTTCGTCAAAACTGATTTATCGCTCGATGATTTAATAGTAAGAATTAAGAATATATTAAAAGAATAGGTTTAAAATGTCAATTTATGATCAGCAAGCTCTTATTACGACCCTTCGCGAGCTAAAAATTATAGACGAAAAACAGCTTGCTGAAGCAATCGAAGCAAGTGCTAACGATCACATTCCCTTAGATAAAATACTTATCGACAAGGACCTCATTGCCGATGAAAATATCGGCAAACTTATTGCAGAATTATTAAAGATTCCATTTGTGCGCCTACAAAATATCGTTATCCCCCCCGATATATTAAATATTATCCCCGAAGTTGTTGCCAAAAAGCAAAAAATCATTCCATTTAAAATCGATAAAGATGGTCTTCATGTGGCTCTTGCAGATCCTACCAATATTCAAGTCAAAGATTCTGTTGAAAAAAAGACCGGTCTGCCAATAAAAGTTTATTTTGCCACCGACAGAGACATTTTTAGTGCCTTAAGTTTATATAGCAAAAACCTCAAAGAAGCATTCGCCGATGTCATCGCCGAAAATGCCAAAATTGCCAAAATAACCGCAGGAGAGGTTGATCCACCTATTATAAAAATTGTTGATACTATCTTAAATTATGCTTACCAAAACAAAGCTTCTGATATCCATATCGAACCAACCCAAATTCATTCACTTGTAAGATTTCGTATCGATGGCTTATTACACGATATTATCACATTGCCTTTGGGAATTCATACTCAGATCGTCACCCGCATCAAGGTATTATCCAAATTGCGAACTGATGAACATCAAGCCGCCCAAGATGGTAAGATGCAATTTCAGACAGACTTTGAAAATTTAGATATTCGTGTCTCTATAGTACCTATTACACAAGGAGAAAAGTTAGTTTTGAGGCTATTATCAGAAAAGTCTCGGCAGTTTTCCCTCTCTGATTTAGGTTTTCCCGCCCAAGATTTAAAAAAGGTTGAGGAAGCTTATAATAAACCTTATGGTATGATCTTATCAACCGGGCCCACAGGTTGCGGCAAGACCACCACAATGTACGCCATTTTAAAACATCTCAACAAAAGAGACGTCAACATCATGACCGTTGAGGATCCTGTTGAATATGAAATTCCCGGCATCAATCAAATTCAAGTCAATCTCAAAACCAATCTTACCTTCGCCACGGGTCTTCGTTCCATACTGCGTCAGGACCCCAATATTGTTTTGGTTGGTGAAATAAGAGATCCCGAAACCGCCGATATAGCTATAAATAGTGCTATGACAGGACACTTGGTTTTATCCACTCTCCATACCAATGATGCTTCCACTTCTTTGCCCAGACTTTTGGATATGGGTATTGAGCCTTTTCTGATTGCCTCAACAGTCAACGTAATTATCGGCCAAAGGCTGGTCAGAAAAATCCATTTATCCTGCCGCGTCTCCCTAGAAGTAAAAAAAGAAAATATTGCCAAATTCTTAGGCAAAATATTAACCGACCAGCTATTTGGCTCAAAAAATTCACTTAGGCTTTATCAGGGTAAAGGTTGTAAACTCTGTCACAATACAGGTTTTGAAGGCAGAATCGGTATATTTGAAATATTGATTTTAAATGACCAGATACGCCAAGCAATTCTAAATCGTAAAGATGCGCAAACCATCAAAAATTTAGCCGTCAAAAATGGTATGACCACTTTACTCGATGATGCCTTCCAAAAAGTACAAGAGGGTATAACAACTATTGAGGAAATAGTCAGAGTCACCAAATAATATGAAACTAAGTTTTAATCCAGAAATTTTTTCTCATGTTAGCCACATTGATAAATTATTCTTTACCCGTCATTTGGCTATCATGATCAAAAGTGGCATCCCCATCGCCGAAGCGCTAACAATCATTCATGATCAGAACAAATCTTCTTCATTTAAAATTGCCTTATGGCAAATCTATAAAAATGTGGAAAATGGCCAGACATTATCCAAATCATTGGGAAATCACCCCAAAATATTTGACAAATTTTATCTCAGTCTTA
The DNA here is from genome assembly GCA_016204905.1 of Candidatus Gottesmanbacteria bacterium. Classification (GTDB taxonomy): domain Bacteria; phylum Patescibacteriota; class Microgenomatia; order 2-02-FULL-39-11; family 2-02-FULL-39-11; genus JACQJU01. Next base: position 2,086 of record JACQJU010000126.1, read on the forward strand.
TCGATGTTGGCGAAAAATCAGGCACACTGGAAAACAATCTAGAATATTTAGCCGCCTATTTGGATAAACAATATCGCCTCAATCAAAAAATACAAGGGGCGATGTTTTATCCCACCTTTGTTCTTGTTGCCACATCTGTTATTGGTGGTGCAATCAGTTTTTTTGTCCTGCCTAAGATGATTGATCTTTTTTCTTCATTTAATGTCGAACTGCCTTTAAGTACCAAAATACTCCTCGCAATGGCCAATATCATCAAAAATTATGGTATAGTTTTGCTCTTCATTTTTGGAATACTTATTGTTTCATTTAAGGCTATTATCAAAACTCCCTTCATAAAACCGCTCTGGCACCGCATTCTACTTAAAATACCTATTTTTGGTAACATCATTCAAAATACGGAATTGGTGAATTTTACTAGAAACATCGGTACCATGCTCAAAAGCGGTTTACCTATCATTCTCGCTTTAGACATCCAGCAGGGTGCAGCCTCAAACGTAATTTTTAGAGGCTATTTGACCAATCTTGCTAAAGCCGTGGCCAAGGGCAAATCAATCATGGCAGAATTAGAAACGGGGAAATACAATCATATTCCTCCCATAGTTGCTAAAATGATAGGCGTTGGGGAAAAAACCGGCAGACTTGAAGAGAATCTTTTATATCTTGGCGATTTCTTTGAAGAAGAAATTGATAATACGACCAAAAATCTCTCAACTATCTTAGAACCTGTCCTCTTAGTCTTCATAGCTGTCATTGTCGGTTTCGTTGCTCTTTCCATCATCTCGCCAATCTACCAATTTACCAGCAGTATAGAATAAAATGATTTATCCTGCCCGATCTTCTAATCGCGGAGTTACACTTATCGAATTATTTTTGGTTGTTACTCTTGTATCAATACTCTCACTGGTTTCTACCGCTTTTTATTCCCGATTTTTGGGTGCCAACGCTGTCGATGTAGTCCGTGATGACATTGTAGGTAGTCTTCGCAAAGCCCAGATATATAGCATGATGGGTAAACAAAATAGTGTTTGGGGGGTATATTATAACTCAGGCACCTCATTGCTTACCCTCTTTATGGGCAACTCATACGCCTTAAGAGACGCGGCTTTTGATGAAGAATTCAATTTAAATCCCAATGTTTCTCTATCAGGACTTTCTGAAATTACATTCAGTAGAATTACCGGATTACCATCTAGTCAACCAACAATCAATATAACTTATGGTAATAAATCAAGAACTGTTACTATGAATTCACAAGGAATAGTCAATCGATGAAGAAATTCAATTTTTTTAAAAATAATCACGGCTTATCTATAGTTGAGGTAGTTCTGGCCACCGCTCTTTTTGTTATCTTTGCCTCCGGCACAGCTGGTTTGGTCATACAAGGTCTATCCAATAACAGACTAGGATCGGAAAAGGCCATCGCCACTCAATATGCTTCAGAAGGAATAGAGGCAGTCAGATCTATAAAAAATCAAAGCTATGCAAAGTTAGTTGATACTGGAGGAACTGGTTTAAGGCAAAGTGTCAGCAGCAATGTCTGGGAATTCTTCGGCGCAAACAATACTAAAGTGCATAATGCAACAGATAATTATATCCGCACGATTACCATCTCATCAATCAATAGAGACGGCAGTGGAAATATAGTTACAAGCGGTGGCACTTCGGATCCCCTCACTAAAAAAGTTACATCGCAGGTTTCATGGTTTGTCACTTCAGGAAGACAAAACACTATTACCCAAACCGCCTATCTTACTAACTGGCGCAAATCCTACGTCTTTGGCGGCATGCTTGTTTATGGAAATGGAGGTACTTCATCAGATAATGTACAATACCGTATTTTGGATGCAGCAACGGGCACGTGGAATGCTCCCCAATTACTGGATTTTGATCCTGGTGCCTCAAACAAAGCCTTAAGAGTAGTCAGAATGTATGCCTCACCAACAAAAAATGAAAAGATTGCCATTTCCAGGCATTATAATGGTAGTCAACAATTTATATATGCTCATGTCTATGATGGGACTTCATGGCAAAGCACTCAACTTACATCATGGAGTTCTTCATCGTTTGACAACTCAAACCAAGGAATAAAAAACTTTGATGGTGACTATCTAGCAAACGGTGATTTTCTCGTAGTCTACTCCAACAACACCAATTACCCACAGTACCGTCTTTGGAACGGCGCAAGCTGGTCTAGCCAGGCAGCAACAGTAAATTTTGGTGGTATACCAACAAATATCACATTAGACAACAGGCCAAACACCAATGAGGCCTTAATGGCTGTTTTTGATCGCCAAAGAGATACTAATACTAGTTACTATAATGGCACTTCCTGGGCAGGCGCGGTCCAACATTCAGGAGGAGCACCTGCCCTTAACAAGGAGTTTGCCGAATTTGCCTGGAGTCCTTATGATACATCAAAAGGTGCTTTAATTTTCCAGACTAGTAATAGTGATCAAGCTATGAATTTGAGGATTTGCACTGCACCCTGTACTACCATTTCTGGTTGGACAACTAATAATGTAAATACCCCTAACCAGAGTACATTAGGCGCTATGGAATTGGTTGGCAGACCGGATACAATTGCACAATGGCTCGCCTGTGATAAAGACGCCAATAACGATATCTATTGTTTCAGGGCAAACCAGACACCTTCGTGGACGACACCTTCCAATAATCTCATGACTCAAACGACAGACACTGGTATTCAAAGAAGTTTTGACTTAGCTTACGAACCAATTACAGGAACCGATGCTCTGGTAGTTTACTCGGATAATACGGCAACTCCCAAACTAAAAAAATATAATCCCACCTCAAACAGTTTTGATGCAGCAGCAACTAGTTTAAATAATTTAGGCGGAGTCTTAAAAACAGTCAAACTGCGAACTTATCCTGAGAACAATGACGATATTATGATCCTTATGGCAGACGCCAATAACGTCTTTTATACCGCAGTCTGGGATGGAGTCAACAATAGCCTATATACGACTCCATCTGGCAAGGCTTTCACCACTCAAGGAACCAATGGTTCGGGCACTACAGAATATTGGTATGCCTTTGCCTGGGATAGGTATTAATGTTTTTATGATTAAAAAAAATTCAGGCTTTACTTTTATTGAAATGATACTTTATGTTGTCATTGTCTCAATCATCGTTTCTACTCTTATCCCATTTGCCTGGGAGGTGATAGGCGGCGGAGTCAAAAGTGCCACCCAACAAGAGCTGAGCAATGCACTGCGTTATATAAGCGAAAGGATCAAATACGAAATCAGAAATGCAGATGATATAAGAATCGTCTCTTCTTCATCACTAAATCTTGACTATAGCATCACCGAACCTTCCCAAGACCCAACTATAATTGCTCTAACATCAGGGAAAGTCACTATCCAGCAGGGGACAGGGCCAGTTTTAGACTTAAATCCCAGTAAGATAAATATTACCACTTTAACCTTCAGCGACTATTCATCCGTCGATAATAAGACCAAACATATAGTTTTTACAATTAGCGGCCAATACTCCTCCCAGGGTAATCGCTATGAATACCAACAGGCCTCATCAATTGAGGGGAGTGCCGAAGTAAGGAGTAACTGATGAAAAGTCAAGGTTATGTTGCTATTATTACCGTTATAGTTATCGCCTCAGTTGCTCTGGCAGTCTCTTCAACCGTCTCCAAGCTTGCCATAGGTGAGGCGCAATCATCTCTGGCTCTCACCAAAGGCGAGGATAATCTGGTCTTTGTCGAAGGCTGCGCCGAAGATGCCCTGCTTAAATCGCGAGACGCTATCTATCCTGGCGGTAATATTGATCGTCCCGAAGGTACCTGCACCGTCTCCGTAAACAAAAACGGTGATAATTGGACACTAACTGTTTCCAACGATACATCTTCCTCCAATACTTATTATAAAAGAACTATTCTGCTCGATATCACCCGTGGTCCCGTCAATATCGCTATCAATAGTTGGAAAGAGATATAATAATATGTATGATATTGCCCGATAAAAAATCTGTTATCTATATTGCCCTCGATCATATTGAAGGCGTACAGGTTCGCCTCGGTCCCAAGCCTACTCTTAAAACCATCGCCCAATTTCCCGCAACTTTAGATAATTTCCAAGAAACTCTTTTAAGCCTCAAAAAATCATTAGGGTCAAAAGTAAAAGTATTATTGACTGAAGATTTTGTCTATGTAGTCTCGGTGGCAGTGCCGATAGAGGCCGAGGATCAAAAAGAGGAGCTAGAAAAGAAGGCCCAGGAAATGATACCCGAGCCACTTAGCCAAACAGTCTGGACTTATAAAAAAGAATTAACCCTCAAAGATAAAAATGTTCATATCATCCAAGTGGTCGCCGCAGTCAAAAGTCGCTTTGAACGCTTATCAGAGGCTCTATCCAAGAATCAATTTGAAGTTGAAACCTTACTCCCTGTTTCCCTCGCCATAGCCAGACTTTTAAAGAAAGATAAAGATCCAAAGCTCATCATTTATGTTGGCAAACCTAATCTTCTTATTTTATTGGAATACGAGCTGGTTATAGCAACAGAACAATTACCCCTCTTAGATAATATCAACCATATCAAAACTTTTCTTGAATTCGCCAAATCAAAATATAATCTTATTCCCAAAAAGATTATTATCTCCGGATCTTTATCAGTTGACTTGTCTAGTTTAGGAGAGGAAGGATTTGAAATCCAAAATCAAGACTTAAATCCTTATTTAGCTATCGCCCTTATTGCCAAAAAAGATAAAAATAATATTCTAAATCTTCCGCTTATGGATATTAAAGAAGAATCCCCAGCCCAAGAGGAAACGAAAGCCAAAGAGCATCCGACTCCCTCACCCGCTACACCGATAGCTCCAATTGCAGCGAAAAAGAGTAAGTTCTCCCTAGAAG
>JACQJU010000128.1 GCA_016204905.1 Candidatus Gottesmanbacteria bacterium
CAATTTGTTTTTTTAAATCTGCAATTTGCCTGTCTTTTGGATCTTGTTTAATTTCTCCCGTATCCTTTGCTTTTTTAGTATCGTCTTTTTTAAACATAATCTTACCAGTTTCTACTGACTTCATCTACTAAATTGCCGATATAGGAAACGACTGGGATGATATGGGGGAAATTGAGTCTGATCGGACCAACAATACCTATTGCTCCTTGATGGTGGGGGGAAGTGAAATTGACGAAAATACAACCACAATCATTTAGGAGTTTTTGACCTAAATCTTCTCCCAAAAGGATATGTAGTCCACCTGTTGATTGTCGATTTTTTTCAAAAACCTTCCACCAGTAATCATATTCATCAAGGGTGGAAAGTAAAGACCTGGTGATATCGATGTCATAAAATTCGGGCATTTCTAGTATATTACTCATACCGGCTGTATAGATATCACCGTGGTTGGTGGCGGCAAGAGACATAGTTTTGGTATTTTCGGCTAATGCACGGGTTGCTTCTCTTAGGAGTTTATCCATCTTGTCTTTATGATCCCAAAGCTTCTGCTTGACGGTGACTTCCTGAGCAATTGAGAGATCTTCGGGTTTCATGAGAGACTGAACATAGAATTTGAGGGCTATATGGGTGGGAGTACGTCCGGCTGATGTATGGTTTTGTTTGAGATAGCCCATCTTTGTTAGTTTGACCATTTCATTTCTGATGGTTGCTGGTGAGACTCCCAAATTGTACTTTTTATCCAATTTCTCAGATCCGACGGGTTGGGCGGTATCGATATATTCATCAATAATTGCCTTGAGGATCTGGATTTCTCTTTCAGATAAATCAGTCATATTATCAAAACTTAAATTTACGGGTCCTGCCGTTCGGCAGCCCCAATATGGTGCTCGGCACCTATAGCCTGCGCGCCATTTGGGGCTCCCCGCCTCGCGTCACCCGTTTCTAAAATTAAGGTTCTTATGAATTAGCACTAAAATACCATGACTGCTAAGTTATGTCAAGTGGTAAGTGGTTGTGCTAATATTATTTTATGAGTAAAAAAAAACTATGGGCAGAAAAATACTTTGGGTAATCTATTTGATCTTTGGTATTATTAGCGTACCTCTTTTGGTTAGTCTAGCCAAAACCGCCCAAGTGTATATATCCAAGGCTGGCGGAAGTAATGCGAATATTGTGATTGATACAAAGACTACTTTGGGTAATTTTCCACGTACTTGGTCAGCCCTCGCACAAGGCGGAGAAGAACCACCGCCCATGCTTAAAAATGTAGTTGCTGATATCAAAGCTCTCAATCCTAGTTATATAAGGATAGATCACATTTATGATCTTTATTTGGTAGTAAGCAAGGCTGATGGTCGGCTAAAATTTGATTTTACAAAACTGGACGAAACAGTATCTCATATACTGGCAACAGGGGCTTTGCCTTTTTTGTCACTTTCTTATATGCCTACAGATGTAGCAGTTGACGGCAATACTACTTCTCCACCAAACAATTGGACTGATTGGGAAACTATAGTAAGAGAAACTATAGAGCACTATAGTGGAAGAAATAATAAAAATTTGGCAAACGTTTATTATGAAGTCTGGAATGAACCGGATTTATTTGGTAATTGGAGCACATCAGGAGAGAGGGACTATAGATTATTATATTTTCATAGCGTTGTGGCGGCCAATCAATCTAGAGATAGTAATACTTTTTTTATAGGTGGGCCAGCTTATACCCATCTAAACTCTAATTTTATGAGCGAATTTATGAAATATGTCAGCAGTAATAATCTCCGGTTGGATTTTTTGTCATGGCATAGATATACCACTGATCCATCTGTATTTCTTGTGGAGGCTCAGAAAGCGAGAAATATACTTTCTAATTACCCTAACTATGCCAATAGACCGCTAGTTATCAGTGAATGGGGAATTGATTCGGAAAATAATCCCTTTTATGATACTTCCGTATCTGCTGCTTTTGATATAACGGCTATAAAAGAGATGCTTGGGCTAGTTAAGCTGGCTTTTGCTTTTGAGATAAAAGATGGACCATCGCCTGAAGGCAAGGCATATTGGGGTCGGTGGGGACTAATAACCCATAAACAGGGAGGGCTCGTTAAAAAACCTAGATATCATGCTTTAAAGATGCTAGATAATATGAAAGGTGCGAGAGTGTCTCTGCGTGGTGAGGGTAGTTGGGTGAGGGGTTTTGCTACAAAAGATGGTGAGACTATCATAGTAATCTTGGCTAATTATGATAAGGAAGGTCTTCATGCAGAAAATGTTCCCGTTACATTTAATAGTCTCCCCTCTTCATATTATACTTTAAAAAGTACTCATCTAAATGGTGTGACTAAACAAAATGAGCTGGTCGTAACGACGGGTACACTTTCGCAGAATTTTTTACTCAATGCCAATGATATTGTACTTATTGAACTTACCTCATCAGCCCAGTTGGCAGCGTTTAGTAATGGAAAAAGTGGCATAAGTAGTGATCAGGCGCTTATACTAAATAGTACTCCGCTTAACTTTACATCACCTACTTTTAGATTATCTTCTGCTGGATCAATATCTTTTGATCTGAAGCCTAATTGGGAGGGATTTGATGACACCGATAGGATAATTTTTGATATACCTTTTTCTCCTGCGAGCGGACCTACTAAACATCTGTCTCTGAAAAAAAGTAATCTAGGCTTTTCCAATAAATTGGTTTTTGGCATATTTGATGAGGGTGGTAGTACTACTACCGTTTCTTACTCCATAAGTAATTGGGTGAAAGGTGATTGGCACGGAATTACGGCAAAATGGGATACACAAGAACTATCTTTAGTCGTTGATTCACTACCGATACAAGCAATAAAAACATCCACAAATATACAAAACGGCAATATATTGACTTTCTTTCCGAGCAACAGCGCGATAGATAACTTGATAGTCTCAGGAAATGGTCAAGAAATGATAAGAAGAACTTTTGATGGAGCGGTGGATAGATAGATTCATAATAAATTCTTGACAAGTCGCTAATTGTGTAATATAGTTGTGTATATGCTAGTAAGAACGCAAATAATGTTGGATGATCAGATAAAGAGGGATTTGGAATATCTCTCAGAGGTCAAAAACCAATCGATGTCATCGTTGGTGAGAAAATTTGTAGCGGAAAAGGTGAAAATTGAGAAAAAGAGGGTAAAAAGGGTAAAAAAGATGGATCCAGTTAAAGCGCTTTTGGGACTGGCTAAAAGAGCAGAAGAGATAGATAAAAAATATGGATTCTCTGGCCCCACAGACTGGTCTATTAATCATGATCATTACCTTTACGGATCACCTAAACGTAAGAAATAATGAGAATTTTTGTTGATGCTGGGCCTCTACGTGCCTTAGTTACTCCGAAAGACCAATGGCGAGAAAAAACTCTAGAGTTGATGAGAATTATACCCAAGCAAAACGGAATTTTAATAACTTCTGATTATGTTCTCGATGAGGCATTTACTGGTTTAATGAGTGATATAAGGGCGGGATACAAAAGAGTAATTGAATTTAATAAATTGGCTTTTAACAAAAATATTTTTTCTATTGAATGGATTAACCAAGTAAGATTCTTTCAGTCAAAATTACTATTTTTGAAGGTCTCCAAGGACAAATTCTGGTCTTTTACTGATTGTACAAGTTATGTGGTGATGAAGGAAATGAAAATAAAAACTGTCTTTACATTTGATGAACACTTTAAGGAAATGGGATTTACGATGCTTTAAAGAGTATTTTTTAAATGCTTTACTCCGGGACGTTGACGACTTCTTGGGAGGGTTCGATGAAGATACCTTTCAATTTTTCGGCGCGCTTAAGTAATTTAAAAAACATAGAAAATTCGGGGATTTCTAAAAACCAGGCTAGAAGAAGATAGACAGACATACCAATACTAGTTGATATACCAGTCAAAATAAGCAATGAGAACGTTCTGGTGGTATCAAAAACCAATTGATCTAGAAGTTTTATGGGTATATAGAGGGCAAAGCCGGTAACCAAGCCCGCGAGAAAGATTTTTATGACAGGAATAATAAGTTGTGCTTTGGGAAATCTGCCCACTTTTTTATCTAGATAAATAAGCAAGAATAAAGCATTAAAGATGCTGGCTATAGAGGTGGATAAACCCAGTGACCAGATAGGAAGATGGAAAGATTTTATAAAAAGTATACTAAGGATAGTATTGATCATCACCGCTACTCCCCCTATTGCCACAGGCGTTTTGCTATCATGAAGGGCAAAGAATCCTCTGGCTAAAAGGTGGACTAGTGATTGGGCAAACAGCGAAAGAGAGAAAAAAGCCAAAGTTTTGCCGGTTAAAACTGTTGCTTCCCAGTCAAATCGTTTGGCACCGAAAACGAGTCTGACCATAGGTATACGTAGTACTATAAGTATTGCGGATATGGGTACTATCCAAAAGAGTATCTGATGAAAGGCGACTAAAAAAAGAGATTTAAACTCTTCGATATTTTTTTTGACCCAGGATCCAGAAAGGGAGGGAAATGTGGCCTGAGCGAGGCTGGCACCAAAAAGACCTATGGGCATCTGCTGGAGATGTTGGGCTAGATTAAAAATTGTGACTGCGGCCGATCCCAAGAGAGAGGAAAGCATGAGATCTACGGTAGTATCTATCTGGGAAATAGCTAGGCCAAAAGTTCTAGGACCCATAAGTTTGCCTATATCTCTGACACCCTGATTTTTGATATCAAAGCTCCAGGAATGTCTATAGCCGTAAATAAAAACTAGAGGGAATTGAATCGCCGTAAATAAAATAGAACCTAAAACGACGCCATAAACAGGGGCAAATAAACCAGCACTTGAGGTAAACAATATTATACCAAGAATAATACCTAGGTTATATAGTACGGGGGCTAATGCGGGAATGATAAAATTTCTAAATGATTGGAGTATACCGGTGAAGAAATTGCCAATAAGAAGCGGAGCTACTTGAGCAAGTACCATGATTCTGGTGAAAGGAACCATGAGGGCAATCTGATCATCACTAAATCCAGGGGCAAGAAATCTACAAACTAGAGGAGTAAATATAAGAATAGGTATAGAGAGTATGGCAAGCAGAATAAAACCAATATTGATAACAGAAGAAGCTATTTTAAAGGCGTCTTTTTTTCTATCTGTTTCCAAGTAAGAAGTAAAAACTGGGATAAAAGCTGTAGATAAGGCGCCCATAACTAATAATTCAAATATAAGATTGGGGAGGCGGAAAGCAGCATAATAGACGCCTAAATCATCGGGAGTAAAACGAGAGGTAAGCATACGATCACGGACAAGACCAAGTATCCGGGAAGCGGCAACTGTCATCATGATGATAGAGGCAGCGGAAAGTATCCCCGTTTGTTGTCTCGTAAAAAAGGAGAATGTTTTGGTAAATAGCTTGACCATACTGACAATCTCAAGTATACTACGCTAATCTTTACTTGACCAGAATCGCATGTATTTAATATACTGAAAAAAGATATGCCAATCACGCCGTCAGCAAGAAAAAAACAAAGACAGGATAAAAAAAGACATATTGTCAACTTAAAGCAAAAAGAAAAAGTGCTATCAGCAATTAGTGCCTTTAAAAAAAAACCAACTAGAGCTGCGATGAGTAAACTGTTCTCTAGTCTCGACATGAGCGCAAAAAAAGATATCTTTCACCCACGAAAAACTGCTCGACTCAAGAGTAGACTTTCTAGATTATTAAAAAATAAGCCTTAGTATTCATGCCTGCCCAAAATCTTCGTTTAAAAATTAACCTTCTGAAGAAGGAGGAATTTGAATCTACATTTGTTGGGCAATTTCTCAAATGGGCTCTGACTTACGGACGGTATATCATCATCATCACTCAAATTGTAGTCCTCTCTGTCTTTTTCTTGAGATTTAAACTAGATCGTGATCATGTAGATCTCAAAGAATCTATCGAACAAAAGCAAGCACTTCTTGCCTCGGTAAAAGAAATAGAAGATGAGGTCAGAAGTCTCCAGGAGAGACTTACTCAGATCAAAACTATAGAATCAACACAGTATATACCTCTAAATATACTTACATTTTTACAAGATAATACGCCGGTTGATATTACCTATCAAAATATTAGCCTAGATACTGGAGCGCTATCTCTTAGTGGTAGGTGTCAAAGCCTAAGAAGTCTTTCTTCACTCCTTCTACACTTAAAAAAGAGCAATAAGTTTACTGAAATTACGCTTGATGATATAAAAAGAAATCCAGATAGTTCGGTGATTTTTCAGATCGGCACTAAATTTTCTGTTGAATCTTTTAGAATCTGATATTTGATATGGAAAACAAATTAATCTTACCAAATTTGGGAAATCCGCAAATAAGAATTAAGCGAATGCTCGAGAATAAGAAAAGAAATACTTATTTTACAGCTATTTTGTCGTTATTAACTCTTTCATTTTTTGGCTTA
>JACQJU010000011.1 GCA_016204905.1 Candidatus Gottesmanbacteria bacterium
GAAATGATCAATACGTCAATAGAAGCCATGACTGATCTAATCACCAGTGAATGGAGACAACAAGCCAAAATTGCTAAAGATGTCTCAGCAGGAATGATGCTTCTTACTGCAATAGGAGCAATTTTAGTAGCCTTATTTATTTTTCTGCCCAAAATAGTCAAATAACTTTTCTAATATGGGAGTACTACTAGGTTTATTACTTTTTTCTTTTATCATAAATAGTATTGCCTTTGTGCCTTTTATAAATCTTCTTTATAAATTGAAATTGCAAAGAAGAAAACAAAAGACCAAAGACGCTTTTGAAAATCCTACACCTATATTTGATAAATTCCACGCTCTAAAAGCGGGTACACCGGTAGGAGGTGGTGTATTAGTGATTTTCTCTTCAGTAATACTTTTTTTGCTATCTTTTGTTTTACTCTACTATTTCTGGATTCCCATCACCACTATCTATCCTAATTTTGGTAGCGAAGTAAAAATAATACTATTTGCCTTTATTGCCTTTGGAGCGCTAGGTCTTTATGATGACATAAAAAAAACCTTTGGGACGACCTATCATAATTTTTTTGGTTTGAGACTCAGACACAAATTAGTCTTGGAAATCATCCTAGCCGCTATATTAAGCTTCTGGCTTTACACCGAACTAAAGATTAGTTTCGTCCATCTCCCCTTTTTCGGCGTCTGGGATCTGGGTATTTTTTATATTCCTTTTGCTATATTTGTCATCGTAGCTTTTACCAATGCCTTCAATATCACCGATGGTCTAGATGGTCTAGCTTCAGGCTTACTTATGATCGCCTTGATTTCCTTCTGGGTAATATCCAGATCAATACTCGATACCGCTATTTCTAATTTTATAGCCATTTGGTTGGGAGGGCTAATAGCCTTTTTATACTTTAATATTTATCCGGCCCGCCTCTTCTTGGGCGATGTTGGCTCTTTATCCTTTGGCGCTACATTGGCCGTAATTGGTCTTTTGTTGGGTAAAGTATTTTCACTTCTTATCATCGGTGGATTTTTTGTCGCCGAAGTAACATCATCATTGATTCAACTGATAAGTAAAAAATATACCGGCAAAAGAATATTTCATGTTGCTCCTCTCCACCTTTGGCTTCAGTCTAAAGGATGGCCAGAAGGCAAAGTAGTTATGCGTGCCTGGCTCATAGGAGTCTTATTTTCTATCTTTGGTTTGTGGCTCGCCTTTATAAAGTAAATGCAGGAATTTCTCCTGCATTTATCCTGAGGTCATCAGACCGAAGGATCTCCGCCAATTGGCGGATCCCATTATGCGTAAACGACATCACAATATTACCCTCTATAAACAAAAAAAAGGTGCCGATTGGTCCATAGCAATTTTATGCGCTGTCTTAGGCATCTTTGGACTCCTCATGATTTATGAGTCATCAAATGTTTCTGCTTTTAGAGATTTTGGTGATAAGTACCATTTTGTTAAAGATCAACTCACTTGGGGTATTTTGGGGACATTAGGATTTATTTTTGCCTCACTCTTTGATTATCACAAATATTACAAATTAGCCTTGCCTGCACTTCTGGGTACAGTTCTATTACTTATTCTCGTTTTTGTGCCTGGAGTAGGTATCCACGCTTTGGGTGCCAATCGTTGGATCGGACTCGGTTTATTTAGCATACAGCCGGCAGAGATTGCCAAACTATCACTCGTGATTTATTTGTCAGCCTGGTTAAGCTACAAAGAAAAAGGTCGTTTTCTGCCTTTTATTCTCTTGGTGGGGCTTTTTGCAGGCTTGGTGATATTAGAACCCGACCTTGGCACTTCAATAATTATAGTTAGCGTTTCTCTTATTTTATATTTTACTTCTGGTGCCCCCCTGCTACACTTCTTACTACTTTTGCCTGGAGGTGTTATAGGAACCGTCCTCCTTGCAATAACTTCCCCATACAGATTAAAAAGATTGACCACATTTCTCAATCCTTCTATTGATCCTCTCGGGGCATCTTACCATATACGGCAAGTTCTTATAGCTCTAGGATCTGGAGGCTGGTTTGGATTAGGGCTAGGCGCCTCGAGGCAGAAATATGAATTTTTGCCAGAAGCAACCACTGATTCAATCTTTGCGATAATCGGCGAAGAATTTGGGTTTATAGGAGCAGTGATTTTAATTTCTTTATTTGTACTCCTCCTCTATAGAATCTTCAAAATAGCAAAAAGTGCACCTGATAAATTTGGTTTTCTTCTAGCCGCTGGCATATTGGGTATTATTGGTATGCAAATTATAGTGAATTTAGGAGCTATGACCGCACTCTTACCCTTAACTGGTGTACCCCTGCCTTTTATCTCTTATGGCGGTTCCAATTTGATCATCACCCTTGTTTCCTGCGGTATACTCCTGAATATCTCTCGTCAACAAGTAACTAGAAAAAGAGCATGACTGATACAAAAAAATATAAAATTATCATCTCTGGAGGTCATCCCTCCCCGGCAATCGCCCTGATAGAAGAAATCTCAAGATCCAATGAGTTTGATATTTTGTATATTGGGAAAAAATATCTAGATGCAGCCGGTAAAAAAGAGTCTTGGGAGTACCAAGAAATAGCAAAATTAGGTATCAAATTTCATGATTTATCGACGGGTAAACTATCTAGAATTATTGGCATCACTACACTTATTTCACTTCTCAAGTTCCCCCTAGGGTTATTAAATGCTCTAAAATTATTAAAAAAGGAAAAACCAGATGTAGTAGTTTCTTTCGGAGGTTACATCGCTTTGCCACTGTCTATCTCTGCCAAATTATATAATATCCCCATACTTGCTCACGAGCAAACTTTAAAAATAGGCTTGTCAAACAAAATAATCAGCAAATTTGCCGATACATTCTGCATATCCTATCCTTCCCTCAAAAAAGAAATAAATCACAAAAATCTTGTCCTGACTGGAAATCCTCTGCGAGATGGCATAAAGCAAGGTAAATCTCAGGGAATTATTAAAGTTATAAACAGTGATCCAATAGTCTATATAACCGGTGGAGGATTAGGCTCTCATTTTATAAATATAGCACTAGCTGAAATTCTCGAAAAACTTCTTACCGATTTTATAGTCATCCACCAATGCGGGGAAAGTGTGGAATATGATGATTATAACTATCTGCAACAAAAAAAATCCACACTGCCGCCAATTTTAAACAAAAATTATCATATTTTTAAACATCTAGAAACCCAAGATGTGGGTTGGATACTGTCAAATGCTGATTTATTGGTTGGTAGGTCAGGAGCCAATACTATTACTGAGGTTTTATATCATCACCTGCCCTCCCTATTTATTCCACTTCCTTGGGCAGGGGAGGGCGAACAACAAGCCAATGCCACCATGTTAAAAGACCTCGGTGTCGCCCATATTCTCCCACAGGAAAATCTTGACGCTAATCATCTTTTCTCAACAATCAGAGAAATGATTGCCAATAAATCTAAATATAAGAATTACTTTACCACCCAGACAGATAAACTTGTCCACCTCCCATCTTCTGAGCTGATTATTCAAGAAATAAAAAAGCTTCTCTAAAAACGAACTGAAAAATCATGAAAAAAAGATCGAGCACTAAATTTAAAATCTATGGTCTCATATTTTTCATTCTAATTTTTATCCTACTTCTGCTAATATTATCTTTCTTTTATTTCCGCATAAATACGTTGGAGATATATGGTAAAAAAGCAAACATCATCGGTTTGGAAAAACTAGAAGGTCAAAATATTTTTTTGTTAAACGAGAACTCTTTACGTAGTAAACTTTTATTATCCAATATCACCATAGAAGATATCCATATAAAGAAATTATACCCCAATAAATTGCAAATGATTATAAAGCCTAAAGAAATAGAAATAGCAATCCTTAGTACCAGTTCGGCCTATCTAGCCAGTCTTGATGGAATTATATTAAATAAGATCGACAAGGCCTCTCTACCGACCAATCTCACCAAAATCGAAAATATCGAGGGATTAAAAATAGGAGATAAAGTTCCCAACGATATAAAATCGCTTATAAATATCTCCAAAGATTTAAAAAACGCCAATCTTCAAGCCGACAAGATAAAGGTCGACAACACTGCTCAAGTTGCTACTTTTGTACTACCAAGTGGTACAGAATTTATCATTTCTCTTACTCGGAATAACGAGACACTTCCTGCCTCTTTACAATTAATTATGACTAGGTTTAGAATAGAAGGAAGAGAGCCAACAAAAATCGATTTCCGTTTTGATAAACCTATCGTAACACTTAATAATGAAAAATAGAGTTGTTGCCGGTATTGATATTGGCACATCCAAAATAACAACTTTAATCGCCACCATTCCTCCAGACGGTCTAGTCAATGTCATGGGAGTTGCCACAGTCGGAAGCCGGGGTATAAGAAAAGGACAAGTAGTAGATATAGAAGAGGCAACAGGCAGTATATTGACTAGTCTTGAAGCAGCGGAACGTATGGCTGGATATTCTATATCCGGCGCCTTTTTCTCCATCGGGGGATCCCATATTTTGTCTCAAAACTCACATGGTGTCGTGGCAGTTGCCGAACCGCACAAAGAAATAGTTCCCGATGATGTTCGTCGGGCTATCGAAGCGGCCAAAGCCGTGTCTTTACCATCAACACGAGAAATCTTACACGTTCTACCACGCGAATTTATTGTCGATTCTCAAGAAGGCATAAAAGATCCTCTTGGTATGAGCGGTGTCAGACTCGAAGTCAACACTCACTTGATCACATCAGGCCTAACTGCCCTACGCAATCTGGAAAAATGTGCCTCAATAGTGGGGGTAGACGTCGAAGGTTTTGTCTTTGGGGGACTTGCCTCTGCTGAGGCAGTGCTGACCGAAACAGAAAAAGAATTGGGAGTAGTCTTGGTAGACATAGGAGGGGGGACACTTGACATTTGTATCTATGTCGATGGTGCACTTTCTTACTCGTCCGTTCTTCCTATTGGAGCCAAAAATATCACCAATGATCTAGCAATCGGCCTCCGGATTTCTCTAGAAAGTGCCGAAAAGATAAAAATTGCCCTGAATAATAAAACTAAAAATGTTACCCTTCCTACTCTCCCTCAAAAAGAAGAGCACAAGAAAGATAAAGCTGACAAAATAAATGACGATATCGATCTGTCAGATTTAGGCTTATCCGAAGGTTTAAAAAAAGTTTCGCGAAAAACTCTAGTGGAGGGCATCATTAAACCCAGATTAAATGAAATATTTACTATGGTCGGACTAGAGATCAAAAAAAGCGGCTTTGGTGGTCTTACCCCCGCAGGATTAGTCATAACTGGAGGAGGAGCAGAAACTATGGGAGTAACAGAATCAGCCAAAAGAAACCTAGCGATGCCGGTACGAGTTGGTACGCCATCTAATATCTCTGGTCTAGTTGATGAAATCATTGCTCCATTGTATGCTACTTCTTCAGGCCTTTTAATATATGCTTCCAAAGAGGGTAAAAGCACAGAAAGAGCTCCATTAAAAGGTTTATCAGATATCACCAATAGACTGCCCATAAAAGGAGTAGCCGGCCGAGTAGTAGAACTAGTAAAATCTTTTTTACCCTGATATAATTTCCTGCCCGAGAAAGGAAAATTATGCTTATAAAACCCGATATAGCCAGATTTGCCAAGATTAAAGTCATCGGTGTAGGTGGAGGAGGATGCAATGCCGTAAATTCTATGATCTCCACTTCCCAGATACAGGGAGTAGATTTCGTCGGCGTCAATTGCGATGCTCAAGCTCTTCTTACCTCAACCGCTCCCATCAAAATCCAAATCGGTGAAGATCTCACCAAGGGTTTAGGCGCCGGAGGCAATCCCGAAATAGGTAAACAGGCAGCCGAAGAATCGCGCGAAAAGATGAAAGAAGCCCTCTTTGACGCTGATATGGTCTTCATCACTTGTGGAGAGGGAGGCGGCACAGGTACAGGCGCTGCTCCAACAATCGCAGAAGTTGCCAAAGAAGTAGGTGCCCTTACTGTTGCAGTGGTTACCAAACCGTTTGCTTTTGAAGGTTCCCGAAGAATGATGGTTGCCGAAGAAGGCGTCCTCAATCTGAAAGAAAAAGTCGACACCCTTATTGTCATCCCTAACCAACGTATTCTTGATGTTGTCGACAAAAAAATGACCCTAGTCGAAGCTTTTCGTATCGTCGATTCTGTACTAGGTCAGGGAGTCCAAGGTATCTCAGATCTTATTACCATGCCAGGACTCATCAATGTTGACTTTGCTGATGTGAGAACCATCATGAGTAGTGCCGGCTCTGCTCTCATGGGTATCGGTACCGGAGTGGGTGAAAATAGGGCTTCCGCCGCGGCTAGAATGGCGATATCCTCACCTCTTCTAGAAATCTCTGTTGATGGTGCCAAGGGAGTGCTCTTCAATATAACAGGAGGCTCAGATCTAACCATGTCTGAGGTAGATGAAGCAGCCAAACTGATAGCCGGAGCTGTAGATCCCGATGCCAATATCATCTTTGGTGCAACTATCGATGAACAGATGGTTGATCAAATCAAAATCACAGTCGTAGCCACAGGTTTTGACGAAACGAAGAGAAGATTACAAGACTTGACTACCAAAGTAGAAGTCCCCGAAATGAGAGCCGATATTTCCCGGCCGGAGATTACCGACGAGCTCCCTCCCGAGGAAGACAAATGGGATATCCCCGCATTCCTAAGACA
>JACQJU010000129.1 GCA_016204905.1 Candidatus Gottesmanbacteria bacterium
GATACAAAAATTATTATTAAAGTAGGTGATTTATTCAATGAAGACGGAAACATTGTAATCGGAATGAATGATGTATTTGATACTGAAAAAGGCGAAATTATTAAATCAAATTCAATTCAAGGTCAATTTTTGACGAAAATATACAACGATGATAGATCAAAACTTGACGGTGATTTAAAAAATGCTTTAAAAAAATGCATAGGACAACCTGATAAAGAAAAATCTAAAGGCAATAAAATCAGGTACCCAATAGGTACGGTGGCTACTTTAAATGCCGGAAATAAGAAATATTTCTGTTCAGCATACAGTTATATGAATAATAACCTTCAGGCGAAATCTGATATAGGAAAATTGGTTGTTAGTCTCGAAGCATTATGGGAAGCAATAAGATTAAAAGGAGAATGTGATAATGTTGCTATGGCAATACTAGGTTCTGATCTTGCAAGAATAGGTAACGCTTCAAAATCTAATTTAATAAAATTGATCGTTTCTTCTTTTATACTCGCATCCCGCGAGAAGTGGATCACAAAGAAATTAACAATTGTTATTCATCCAGACAGTTTTGAAAAAGTCAACTTGCTCGAACTAGATGATTTTTTACAAAGTTTTTAACTATGGCATACAGAAGTGGAACATATGTAGCTTTTCATGCAGAAGGAACTTCAGATCCAACAGAATCAGATATGAAGTATTATCGCCTCGTAGAAGCATGGAAAAACAATGAAAATTTGGAAATAAAATTTATCAATAGTCATGATAAGGCAAATGCTGTTAGGGATACAAGCCTTAGACGAACTTTAGAAGATTCTTTGTTAGAAAGGTTGAGAAATTCAAAAAACTTGTTACTTATAATAGGAGAAACTACAAAAAACGATCAAGACTGGATTCCTTTTGAAATATCTCGGGCGGTAGATGACTACAAATTACCCCTTATCGTTGCTTATACCGGTTATCGCTATTTATTTCCTCAGCACTATCATCCGGTAAATTTTAGATCACTTTGGCCTTCTTCATTAGCAAGAAGAATAGATGATAATTCAGCAAGAGTTATACATATTCCGTTTAGAAAAGAACCAGTAGCAGCAGCAATAAATCAATTTGGTGTAAACGGTCAAGTTCCAAATACATCCCTAGATTATTATATTTCAAATGCATATTCAAACTGGAATTTGTTTAATCCCTTATTTGATCGCACATAGATATTAGGGTTTTACTTGTAGCTTCTTTTCTCCTCCCATCCCTGCCTCGTCTCGCCAATCCATCGTAAATCCAGAAAAGCCTGAATTATGCGGTCAAAATTAACCTGACTTACTACTATTTCGATCTGGGGAAGAAACTATCAAGGATACTTTTATTAATTTTATGTTTTTTATACTCTTTCATAAGTTTCTGCCTAAATCCTGAAATTTTATATACTTTGGCTTTACTTTGCACTCTTTAGCAATCCGTCCTACATGGTCGTTTACACTCCGTAAAATGGGTTGTACACGGACTTTTGCTTGCTCATAGGTTATTTGTCCATAACGCATTGCGAGGTGGACAGCTCGGGCTTCAGCGAGGAGATCTCTTAAATTGTTATTTCCATCATTCATAATTCATTATAGACCTATAATTATTATAATTTCTATGGATTTGAGATTCAACCAACAATAGGCTAATAACCTTATAGTTTATTCTGGAGAGGAGAGGTATAGGTGAAAAATAGAAGTATTATTTAGCTTTCTTTATTTTCTGTTTCGCTAATGCTTTAATTGTCTGTTTCTTTGATTCAATGTGAGCCAAAACAAGGTTAACCCACTGTTCTGCAATTGCTTCAAGTTTTTTGTCTTTATCACTCATAACATGAAGTTGTGCTCAATTTTTGTCTTCAAACCTCTTAATATACATGGGTAATAATCATTTCCCATGTATAGTCGGAAGTCTTAATTGTCTTCAAACCTCCGAATATACTGGGGCAATCTCGAGGGCTCTTTTGGCCTGTTCTTGACCTTTGATGTCAGATAGATCAAATTCTGCGGATCTGTTGTTTCCTAATTTGCTAAATGGAGTGTGGGGAAATGATTTAATGAGGTTTGTGCCTTTTAGATGATGAAAAAGAGCAATAAGAGAGGTTAAGGGAAAAATTTTAACTCCGGCAACAACTGCTGCTTCCTTGGCGTTTATTTCTGGTATAAAAACTCCTTTTATCTTTTTGTTTTTGGATAGAAGTGCGATGGGTAAAATACCATTGGTATGGCGAAGAGTTCCATCTAGTGATAATTCACCGAAAAAAAGATAATCACTAATATCCGCTTGGAGGTGGCCGGAGGCAATGAGCATGCCTAATGCAATGGGAAGATCATAAGCGGGTCCTTCTTTGGGCAAATCAGCTGGGGCGAGGTTGACTATAATCCGATGCTCGGGAAATTCTGCTCCACTATTTTTGATAGCGGCTCTGACTCTTTCTTTGGATTCTTCAACTGATTTGGAGGGAAGACCAACGATACTAAATGAAGGCAAGCTTTGAGCTGAGATATCTACTTCTACGATAACTGGGATAGATTCGAGTCCGACATTGGCGCCAGATAGGACCTTGGCAAGCATGAGAATAGGATATCATAAAATGAGGCCTCTAATGAGGTTAGGATTTTTTCTTTTTTCTGTTTTCTGTACGTCTCCTGAGGGAGTCTTTTTGGATGAGATTTAGTCGGTCGGCTTTTTTCTTCAGTTCGGCATCAACTATTTTTTGGCATTCGCGGTCAGGGCAAGAGGAATTGGAAAATAAAATGCCTCCTTTGGCCCAGGTTTTGGTGATTATGCGGGGTTTTCCACAGCGGATACAGATATTAAAAGCTTGTGTATTCAGAGAGTAGATTATACCATATTTTCGAGATTTGTGCTATACTGGATGCGTTCGAGAGGGTGGTGTTACTTTCATCCTCGTAAAGGAGGCCATGTAATGGCAAAAAATTTATTTGTAGGTAGTCTTCCCTACTCTGTCACCGAAGACACATTGGGTCAGTTATTTGCTCAGCATGGGCAAGTACAATCGGTAAACGTAATAAAAGATAAATATACCGGTGCATCACGAGGCTTTGGATTTGTGGAAATGGTCACCGAGGAAGATGCAAAAGTGGTAATAGAAAAACTAAACGGCTTTAATTTCGAGGGTCGAAATATAGTAGTCAAAGAGGCACTACCTAAACCTACTTATGGTGGTGATAATAGAGGTGGAGGAGGAGCTGGAGGCGATCGAAGATTTGGTGGTGGCGGAGGTGGCGGTGGAGGTTTCCGAGGCAAGAGAGATAGAGACTTTAGACGATAATCTATCTATAGATTATTACATTGTCGTTGGAATAAACCTTTTTGAGGGTGGGATAAAATGTAACTAAATCCCTACCCTGTGAGAGATCTTTTTCCTGAGTACTGAAAAATATGTAAGTAACTTTGGATTCATGTAGAAAAGATTGCACAGACTCTGGTGTTAGTTCTCCTCTGTAAAATTTTTGGACATTTAATTGTTTTTCCTCAAAATCTATTGTATTGGATTGGCCAAAATAGACTGTTTTTCCCGCATAAGCAGGTATGAAATTTCCGGCCGTAATCTCTGCTAAAATTACATCCTCTTTGGTAGCATTATCCCTGAGAAAACGTATCCCCTCCATCCAGTTTTTGAGTGGATAGAGAGTCTGGGGTGGGTAAGGAACTGCTGGTATATTGGCTCCTACCCTCTGTGTTATAAATGTAGTTTGCCAATCGAGGCTGACTTTCATCATATAGAGATTCTCTAATATATAAAGGGCTACAATGATCGAAGTAATTTTCCCTAATACTTTGGATGTTTTTTGTAAAAAATAAGTTCCTAATATACCAAGTGGTATAAAAAGTCCTGTCTGGGTGAAACGTAGAGGACTTTGTTCTTTCAGATGGGTGAATAGAATAGCAAAGAGAAAAGTTACTAAGACCCAGAGTATAAAAGGTTGGAATTTCCTATCGCGATTTAAAACTACAGTCATAGCTCCAAGTATGCCGAGGAAAAAGATTGGTCCGGTACCCAGTATATATTCCCAAAAAGGAATCATCATCGGATGAGTCCTATGGAAATCGATGAGTGCCGTCCAAGGAGGAATTTTGGTGATGATAAAGATATAAAGAAGTGAGGGAAGAGTAAGTACTATAAATATAATATTACTTACTATTTGTAATTTACGGGTTTTGTCACCCGTTGGTAAAATTAAGGTTTTTACTAACGGGATAAATAAAATCAATAACAATACGCTGTTAAGGGTTATTAAGCTCGGAGGGAAAACTAGACCCGCAGCATTACCTAAAAAGATTAAAAGTGCTATTTTTTTTCCCGAAATGTTAAATTTGTTTACTATAAATTGATACAAAATAAAAAAAGAAACTACTTGGCCAAATAGTATATGGGGAACAAAAGTTATTCTCTGGACGGCGTCTATATTGGACCACCATTCCATGAATCGTCCTACTTGTAAGGCGCCCTGACTATCTGTATAAATCCTGGGAAAGCTTCCAGAAACAAAAACAATAATAAAAGTCAGGATCTGCCAAAGTGCTCCTCGAAAGAGATAAGACACGAGCAGAATAACTATAAGTAATAAAAGTGGCGAGAGTATCAATCTGCCTAGTTGATAAGAAAAATTGGGGTCTAAACCGACATTTTTCCCCATAAGGCCTAATACCAGATAAAATTCTTGTATTAGTGACCCGCGATGGGGCTCGCTAGTGTAGAGCTCTCTGGCGGTCAGCTCTCCTTGCCATCCTTGCCTAATTTTGGAGAGATAGAGATTGAAATCCGGCCAATAAAAATTATGCTCGAGTATAAACTCACGGTTCTGATCGTAGAGTTTGTTGGCATGGGAGAGTTCAAAGA
>JACQJU010000132.1 GCA_016204905.1 Candidatus Gottesmanbacteria bacterium
AAATGGAACTTAGCAAAATAAGAGAGGTAATATAGTGCATAAAGAAGAAAAAAAGTCCATAGATGATAAATTGTGGTTTTTTGTAAATTAGTCCTACCATTACTGATGTTGCATAGTCAAATACAAAGGTAGCAATTACAAGATCTTTAATCGTCAAATCTGCATACGGGCCTAAATTTTGGAATATTTCGGCGTAGGAAAGAAAGATCGGGTGAACGGTGATAAGTAAAGGAGATATAAGGTAGAGAAATAAAAAGGGTAAAAATAGAGTGAAAATAGAATTCAGTGTTACTTCCACTGTAAAAAGTCCCAATGAAACCCAGAAAAATGATGGCCAGACACCATTTTTTCTAACAGTCTGGAAAAAACCAATATTCCAGCGCCTAACTTGGTTCCAGTAATCTCGCAAGTTATCTGGATGTTGATCATAGCCTACTAAAGATGGATGATAGCCAATTTTACCTAAGCCTTTCTTATGGAGTTGGAATGCGAGATTAAAGTCCTCTATCAAAAGTCCAGGAGTGTCGATTTCTAGTTTGGATAGTATTTGCGATCTATAAATGGTAGCGAAGCCCGGGATGACAAAATTTACGTTGGTATATTTCCACGTCTGGCCATAAATTAGATAAAATTGGAGCAACCTATTGAGTCTTTCTCTATAAGCGATAAAATAGAGTTTTAAACTGGGAATAATATGTTTTGGCCAGTTTATACGGGCTGTTCCAAATACTACGCTAATTTCGGGATCGCTAAAAAAGGGTAGCGCCCGGACTAAAAATTGTTTATCAATCCTAGTATCCGCATCAACTATAAATATAAGTTTATATTTTTCTAGAAGATTAAATTTTTTTAGAAGATATACTAGAGCTTTGGCCTTCCCAAGACCAGGGTTAAGATATGATACATGACATCGTTCTTTTCTGGCGCGGTTGTAAGTCTGATCTGTTGATCCATCGGAGACTACATAGATCTGTTTTTTATCTACCAAGCGTTTTAGTGCTTGTATGGATTGGCGAATAACAAGTTCTTCATTATGTGCCGGTAGAATAACAGCTACATCATGAGTCGTAAGTCGTTGTGTCAATCTAGGCGCTCTTTTGTCTAATAACTTTCCGAAAAACTCTGATATCGTTCGGAGCCTGCCTATAACTGTCCAAAATGCAATGCTTAGACCCAATGGTAATCCAAATGGTGCAAACCCTTTCATAAATATCTGACATTTTTATACCAATCCCAAGTTTTTTGCAAGCCCGCTGATAATGTGATTGTTTTATTCCAGCCTAGCTTTTTTATTTTGCCAACATCAGGCAGACGTCTTTGGTGATCGTGGATAGGTCGCTTGACATATCTAATTTTACTTTTTGAACCGGTGATTTTGATAATAAGCCTTGATAAGTCACTGATAGTTATCTCTTGATTGCTTCCTAAATTATATACTTCTCCTTTTTTACCTTTCTTTCCTACTATTAAAAGGCCATTTATAAGATCATCAATAAAACAGAAAGTTCTTGTTTGAGATCCATCTCCCTCAACAGTTAGGGGCTTATTTTCCTGGGCCAGCCGCAAAAATTTGGGAATAACGCGGCTATCTCTACCAGACATCCCCGGTCCATAGGTATTGAAAACGCGGACAATTTTGGCATCGAGACCAAATTTACGAACATAAGACATGATGAGACTTTCTGCAAATCTTTTTCCTTCCTCATAGGGACTCCTATACCCTATTGGATCGACATAACCAAAATAATCTTCAGCCTGAGGGAAAACTTGGGCCTGCCCATAGACTTCTGATGAGCTGGTAAATAATACTTTTGCCCGATGTTCCCTGGCCAGTTCTAATATGTTGAATGTACCCAAAGAAGAGGTCAGTAACATTTCTTCTCCAAACTTTTTGATATTGGCTACCCCCGTAGGACAAGCTAGATGGTAGATAGTTTTTAGTTCATAGTTTATAGTTCTTAGTACAGATTGAATTGGTTTTACTATGTCGTGTTTAATGAAGCGAAATCTGGGGTTTTTTAAGAGTGATTTTAGATTTTTATCCGATGAAGTTATAAGATTATCAATCGCTAGAACACGATGGCCTTCTCCTATTAGTTTTTTACAAAGATTAGTTCCAATAAAACCGGCGCCTCCGGCAACTATTGTCAGCTTCATAGACCAGTAACGTTCGGGTATTTATAACCCAAAACATTACGCGTATCAATCACTGGCTTTTCTCCCTTTATCAATATCTCGTAGTCTACGCTCGAATGATTAGTAGTAATAATTATCACATCATGATGGGCAATTGTCTCAGGTGATAATTGTAAAGAGCTTGTTCTATTTATTCGAGGAACAAATGGGTCATGATAATTTACCTTATGTCCCTTTCTTTCTAGAAGGTGCCATATATGAAGAGCTGGCGACTCTCGAATATCCGAAATATTCGGTTTATAAGCCACCCCAATTAGTAACACTTTGCTTTTTTTTCTCGAAAACTGCTTTTTTTGCAGTAAAGAAGATACTTTTTGAGCTATTTTGATCGGTTGACGATCATTAACTTTACCTGCTTGCTCTACCATACCCAAGTTTATCCCCCTCTTTTTGGCATCATCTAGTAGATAGTATGGATCTACTGCTATACAATGACCACCAATTCCTGGACCTGGATAATGTGCCATAAATCCAAAGGGTTTGGTCGCCGCAGCCTCAATAATCTCCCATATATTAAGATCGAGTCCTTGTGTGTAAGCTAAAAGTTCATTTATAAGACTAATATTGATAAAGCGAAATGTATTTTCGAGTAGTTTGACCATTTCCGCTGTTTCCAAACTGGAAACAGGTACCACCCTGGTAACAAGACATTTATAGAATTCCAATGTCAGAAGTTCTGAATCTTTACCTATCCCAGCCACTACTTTTGGTATATTCCTAAAAGTATATTTTTTGTTGCCCGGATCGATTCTCTCCGGGGAGTAGGCCAAGAAAAAATCTTTTTCCTCGACTAGTTTTGATCGCTTGAGTATCGGCAACGCGAAATTACGAGTCGTTCCCGGCGCAACAGAACTTTCTATAATCACCAGCTGCCCACCATGAAGCATTTTAGTTACTTGTATGAGTGCATCTCTAAGCGGTCGAATATCTGGCTTTTTATTTTTGTATACCGGAGTTGGCACACAGATAGCGATGATATCCGAACGACCAAGATCGGATATAGATTTAGTAGCGGAAAAACGATCTATTTTGAGGGCATTAATACTATCTACCCTGCTACGCGTTCGAGAATAACCCAGTACGTTGTAGCCAACCCGAGCTGCTCCTATTCCGATGGCACTTCCCACATATCCTACGCCTATAAGCCCCAGTTTAGCTTCTTTTGATTTAATTTTCTTTAAAAGTTCATCGGCAGTGTTCATAAAAAAGAGGCAATCCTTACGGATCACCTCTGTGTGCAGTCGGCAACGCCATTTTATGAGTGATTGTAAGTAAGTCAATTCCCTTTGTCAAGCCATTCGACAAGCTCAGGCTTGACAAAAACAAAGAGAGAAGGCTACTGCCCTTTTCGCCTTCTCCCTTTGTCTGTGCCTTATCGAATAATCTTTTAATTATTTCCCGGTTCTAATGCCGGTGAATGATCTATTGCCTGTGGTGGAATAAGTGGAGGCATCGGTTTATCTGATCTATTATTAAAACCAGGCTCCTTAAATATCACCGGTAACGGAACAAATGGACCGATGGGAGGCAATATACCTGTTGGGCCGGTCGGACCTGATATACCTGAGGGACCACTTATACTACTAGGCCCAGGAAAACCAGTCGCTCCCGTTGGCCCAGTTGGACCGGAGAAACCAGTTGGACCAATTGGTACAGAAATCCCTGTTGGTCCGGAAATATCCGGTGGCGGTATGGTCACATATGGATCAATAGGAAGAGTTGGCACTATCACACCGCTGGGACCAGTAGCGGCAATTGGAGCAGGTGGAACTCCCACTGGTGGGAAAACTACCGGATGTCTCCCCGGTACTAGAAAATTGAAAAATAGTAAAAAAAATCCTGCTAGAAAATCTGGCATCATTAATCACCTCCTCTAGAAACAGTTAGCGAATGTAATGAGCTTACTGTTTCTTGAGCCCGCC
>JACQJU010000133.1 GCA_016204905.1 Candidatus Gottesmanbacteria bacterium
AATTAAAAAATAAAAACAAAAACTGACCCGCTGAAATAATCCCTGTAGTTACTTGATTGGCAATAAACAAAGAATAAGTAAATATAGATATTGTCGGTAAAAACCCAGCTAGAGTATTGTAGATGGTATGTTTTTTCTCGATCTTCAACTGATGTCCAGTAAATTGTCTATATATCCGAGTGATTTTCTCCTTGAAAAAACCAAAAGATTTATAAAGTTTAATCTCTGGTAATGTGTCTTTGGAAAACAAAGTATTGACAATATATTCAAACTTACGCTTGATCTCATCATCCGCCCTATAGATCAAAAACCTCCCCTGCGCTTGTCTAGAATTGATATAGATGTGTATTAGATTAGAAAGTACTATAAAACCACCTAGAATAGGGGATACATAAAAGAATATTACTAGACTAACTAAAAGTTTCAAAAAAGAGCTATAAACATCAACAATTGCTTTCAAATAGTATTTAAATTGGAACTGGAAGCGGTTAAAAGCCCTATTAGCTAGTCCGACATTTTTCGGTTCTTCGAAAATAGATAAATCCAGAGTAGCCATCTTGTCGATAAATTTTCGATTTAGATGTATCGCCAGATGAGAATCTAAAAGATTCCATATATAATTAGACATTCCCTCTAAGACTTTATAGGAAAGATAATAAATAAGAAGAACAAATATAACGCCAAACAGAGAAAGGCCCAGAATCGTTTTATTACCACTTATCGTATCAATAATTTCTTTATAGCTAAGTAAATCGATGATAAACGTTAGAGCAAGAATAGTCTGAATAAAAAGGTATATTATGAAGAGTTTTTTACTTACATCCCAACTAGATTGAAGAGTAAACTTAATCGGTTGCCACATATTTTAGCTTCGCAAGGGCTGCCCTTGCAAGGATTACCAGGTCGGGAGGAACTCTTTGATATTAGTTGTTGTGAGATGAAAAGTAGTGCCTTTGCCCTCCACCAAATTACGAGCTACTTTGCGGCAAATTCCATTAATAGTCCTCTCCAGTGTCCTTATCCCGGAATCAAAACCCAGAGGACGCACCACCTGTGGCCAGACATCATCATCTATTTGTAAAATTTGAGCAGTCAACCCCGCCTCTTTTAGTATCTTTGGGAATACATACGACTTACCTATGATTATTTTCTCCTCATCACTATACGAAGGCATCTGTATGGGCTCTAATCTATCTATTACAGCAGTAGAGATGTTCCCTGTATTATTAGCTGTAGCTATAAAAAGTACTTCCGATAAATCAAAAGGATAATCTACAAAATGATCAGTAAAGGCCATATTTTGTTCTGGATCTAGTAGCTCTACCAAAACACCCATAATATCGCTTCTGGCATGCTCAGCTACTCTATCCAACTCATCGAGTAAAATAACCGGATTTTTCGTACCAGACCTACGCAGTGCTTTCATCACTAGTCCCACCTCGGCATCAGCATGGACTCTGGACTCACCACGCAAATCCAGTGCCGATCCCATGCCTCCAAAAGGTATCCGGATAAACTGTCTACCCATCGCCTCAGCGATAGAATAGGCGATAGTTGTCTTACCAGTGCCGACTAAACCTACAAAGCAGAGGATCGGAGCCCGCATAAATTTGTAAACTCCTGTTTCCTGGGCCTCCGTCAGACTCTGTTCATTTCTTAGTTTCATGACCGACAAATATTCCAGAATTCTGTCTTTTATCTCTTTTAGTCCATAATGATTGCTCTCCAATTTCTCCTTGGCATGAACGATATCCAAATTATCCTGACTCCTCTTATCCCAAGGAAGATTGGTGATCCAGTCTATATAGCTAGCTACCTGGTCAAATCCGGTAAAATAACCTCCATATTTGAAGCCCTGTGCTGCTCGAGCAATCATCGATGTAGCTTTGGCAAGAAGTTGTGGGGGGAGAGTAACACTATGAATTTTGTCTTCCAAAACTTTGATTTCCGAAAGTGAATCTACTTGGGCAGTCTTATCCATGTATCTATGATTATAACAATTTTCTTTTGTATTGACAGAGATTGTTTGGATCTTATGTGGTCAAAAATATGGGAATTAAAATCTTCTTCTAGGACCCCTCGGTCCGGCAGATCGCTCTCTTTTTCTCGGTGGATTTTTTTCCGCATCTTCTCCAAAGAGCATCGATAGATTGATCCTACCTTGGTCATCTACCTCATAAACTCTTACTTTGACTTGTTTTCCAATCTCAACAACATCTTCCGGTTTGTTCACAAATCCTGTAGACATCTGAGATACATGTACCATACCTTCTTTGCCAGGCAGTATCTCTACAAAGGCTCCAAAAGGAAGTATTCTTTTGACCACTCCTTCATAGATCTCTCCCGGTTGGGCCTCTTTTATAATCCCGGCTACCCAATTGTAGGCTTTTTCGACAGCTTGGGCGTCAGTTCCAGATATAGTCACCCTACCATCATCATCTACATTGACATCACAACCCGTAACCGAGATGATTTGTCTAATCACCTTACCACCTGGCCCGATGACTTCTCCTATTTTTTCCTGAGGGACTGTAATAATAGATACTTTGGGCGCATATTGTGATAGTTGTTTTCTAGCCTCAGGCATCACCGACAGCATCTTTTCTAATATATAGAGCCTTCCATCATAAGCCCGCTTCAAAGTTTCCTCAATAATCTCCATCGTCAAACCATCTATTTTGACATCCAGCTGTATGGCCGTTACTCCTTCTTTGGTTCCCGCTACTTTGAAATCCATATCCCCACCAAAATCCTCCAGTCCCAATATGTCTGTTAAAATGACATACCTGCCTGCCGGCGAGGCAGGTTTTTCTTTATCAGCTATAAGACCCATGGCAATTCCGGCAACAGGTGAAGTTATAGGAACTCCAGCATCCATGAGAGCAAGTGTCGATCCACAAGTCGCCGCCATAGACGTAGACCCATTCGAAGACATTACTTCAGAAACAAGGCGTAAAGTATAAGGAAATTTATCAGCAGCCGGAATAGCTGGCATAAGCGCTCTTTCGGCTAATGCCCCATGACCTATCTCGCGCCTCGAGGGAAAACCGACTCTGCCTGTTTCTCCTACAGAGTAGGGTGGCATACTATAATGATGCATATAGCTTTTGGCAGTTTCTCCCTCGGGACTTTCAATCAACTGCTCGAGCGAAGGCGATCCTAGTGTGGCTACTGTCAAGACCTGTGTCTGTCCTCTCTTAAACATCGCTGAACCGTGTGTCCTAGGTAATAGTCCGACTTCCACCTCAATAGGTCGAATAGTCTTTATATCTCTACCGTCGGCTCTTTTTCCTTCTTTGAGGACTTTCTCTCTCATTTTCTTTTTAGCAATAGTATCTAGTGCCCCCTCTATCTGTTTCTTTTCATGTTCCTCACCGTATTTTTCGACAATCACAGCTACTAAAGCTACCATCTCATCACCTTCTACCTCTTTGGCGACTTTTTTCTCTAGCACTTCATCTATCTCTTTGGCATATTCTTTTTCCAGGATCTTAATTAATTTTGGATCCGGCTGATGATCAATGTAGTCCATCTTCTTTTTGCCGATAGCCTCTGCTAAGTTTTCGATCAGTTTTATAATTTTTTGATTTTCTTCATGTCCAAATTTGATACCACCCAATACAGTTTTCTCGGGTAATTGCTTAATACCAGCCTCTAGCATCAGTACCTTCTGGGGCGTGCTAGTGACCACCATATCCATTTCCGAAAAAGACAATTCATTAGCAGCTGGATTACTCATATAAGAAGATTCTCCATTATTTTTTACATACCCCACTCTGAGGGCTCCTACCGGACCATTCCAGGGTATCTGGGAGATACTAATAGCTGCTGAAGTAGCTATGATCGAAAGTATATCTGGCTCATTTTCGCCGTCTACCGATAGTACGGTGATTGTTACTTGCGTTTCGTTTTTGAAGCCTTTGGGGAAAAGTGGACGTATGGAACGATCAACCAGTCTTGCAGTAAGTATGGCATCATCAGAAGGTCGGCCCTCCCTTTTTACCCAGCGACTACCCTTGATCCTACCACCAGCATAAAGTCTCTCCAGATATTCTACTGATAAAGGAAAATAACTTAAGCCTGGATTAGGAGAGGAACAGACGACAGACGAAAGTACCATCGTATCTCCATATCGTGCTAACACCGCTGACGTAGCTTGCTCAGCAAATCTACCTACCTCAAGAGTGAGTGGGCGACCACCTATATCAACGGACTTAGAAACTATTTTCATACGAAGAGTTTAGGGTACGAAGAAATGAGTAGATTCTGAAGTTGGAGAAGAAGATAATTATATTTATCCCTATCTCTAACCTCAAAATCCCATCTCTTCATCCCGATTGTAAATCTTTATAACTTATCAACTATTATACTATTATTTTGCAAGTTTAAGTTTTTTAGTTATAGTTTTGTATCTAGTCGGAGCCTTCTTTTGGAGATAATTCAACAATCTTCTTCTTTTGGATACCATGCCCAAAAGTCCACGACGAGAGTGATCATCTTTGGGATTGCCTTTGAGATGATCTACCAATTTATCGACTTTAAAAGTAAGTAGCGCAACTTGTACTTCAGGACTACCGGTATCACCTTTTTTTACCGCAAATTCATCTATGATTTTCTTTTTTTCGTCAGTTGGAAGTGGCATAATTTCAGCAAATTATAGCTTATTTAGCCAAAAATCTCAAGAAGCCCCCAAAAACACCCCTTGCAAAATTTATTTTAATTGAGTATTCTATATTTTATGGAGGAAAATTTACCCAAGAATAAGGATGAAAACATGTTAGACAAAAACATGAAATATTTAGCAGTCGCTGGTACGGTATTAATCCTTGTTTTGCTAGGAGGTGGCTATTACTTCATGCAACAAAAAGCTCCTCCTACACCCATAACCGGTCTTAGGTGTGATTCGGCTTATTTCAATTTTGTAGTTGGCAAACCTGAGGTCATCGTTTCTGCTTCTGGAGTGGACTCAGCGGAAACTACTAGCGTTTCTTGCGCTTTTAGTTTCGAAGATCCTGAAGGTACCGCCTCGGCTTCTACCGCCCAAGCTCAGTTAGAAGATGTACCAGGTGGCAAGGGATTTAAATGTCATGATAAAGATAAAGTATTCCCCAAGGGATCCACTAAATTTAGCGTGGCTGTGACTGACAACAGGGGAGAATCTTCATCCTGCGCCAGCACAGTATATATACCCTAAAAGATGGCCGTTCATACCATACGGATAAAGACAGATAACTCTAGTCAGATAATCGATATTACCGACAACGTAAACAAGATAATCGCCAAAGAAAAAGTATCTGACGGACTATGTAACATCTTTACCACTCATACAACTTGCGCTCTAACTACCGGTGAGATGGGTGAGGGAACTGCCCAAGATTTTTTGGAAGTAGCTCAAAAAATTATTCCCAATATCTCATTTCGCCATGGTCATGATCCCTCCCATGCTTGGACTCATATGGCCTCATCACTAATAGGCACTTCATTAACGCTCCCTATAAAAGATGGAGAACTATTGCTGGGTACCTGGCAGAGTGTCCTTCTAGTAGAACTAGATGGACCCAGAGAGAGAAATCTAGTAATAACTATAGTCTAACTCGTTCCTAAATAATCCGGACATTTATTTAGGATTACGGCCCATTGTGGCGGATCCAAAATGTCAAC
Source organism: Candidatus Gottesmanbacteria bacterium (assembly GCA_016204905.1). GTDB lineage: Bacteria > Patescibacteriota > Microgenomatia > 2-02-FULL-39-11 > 2-02-FULL-39-11 > JACQJU01. Next base: position 5,662 of record JACQJU010000133.1, read on the forward strand.
ATTATTTTGGAGTGCGCCCTAAATTATCTTCTTCTTTTGGATTTTTTGACTTGCTTTTTCACTGCAGAAACTTTATAGGAACTTATTCTCGAAAACCAATATTCAGCCGTCGCCAATATTACTCCTATACCTATTGCCACCCAAAAACTGGCTATACCAAATCCTACATAGAGAGCTGCTCTTGCTACCAACCATAGTGATAACACATATCCTAATAGTAGTAATATCCCCATACTCGTCTCAGATGCTTTATTCAGCTTCATATATTTAGAAACTACCATCATAAGCAGTTTTACTAAAATTACTATAAGCAAACTACTTATAAATGGAGCAAGAAATGGAGAAACTCTATCATTACCTAGTACGACATAACCAGGTGCGAAAAAAGGCGCAAAGAAAAGAACCACCGATCCTACCAACCAAGCCAAAAATAGATTTTTTGCATCTTTCTCATCCATCAATTTCACCGCCTTTTATCAAATCCCCCAAGATGAAGGGCAGAATTTATTGTCTAATTTTAGTGTTACGTAAAATCATCCTCCTGTCAAGTCAGTCTAAAGTTTGGTGTATAATTAACTACTATGATTAAAGAAAATATTCAATCCCAAATTGTTGATGCTCTTAAAGCTCACGATAAATTAAGACTTGATGTGCTGCGATTTATCCTCTCCAATATAAAATACGCTGAAATAGAGAAGAAAAAAGATTTGACAGATGAAGAAATTATTTCCCTTCTACAAAAAGAAGTAAAAAAAAGGCAGGAAGCGATAGAAATGTTCAAAAAGGGTGGCAGAACCGAAGGAATAGAGCAAGAAGAAAATCAAATCAACACCATCAAATCCTATCTGCCAGCTCAGTTGCCTATGGAAGATTTAGAAAAGATTGTTAATGAAAAGATCAAAAACACACCTAACCCTCAAATGGGACAAGTTATAGGCGCCGTGATGGCTCAAGTCAAAGGTAAAGTTGACGGAAGCACAGTTGCCTCTCTAGTCAAAGAAAAATTAGCCAAAGCCTGATGATAGATTATTTCCTGACTTCCTCAAATCTTTTTACAAGAATATTACTCTGTACTGGAATAATAGCTTTGGGTTTTACTTGGGGAATAAGAGGTGGTAGGAAGAGTTGGATTCCTAGGAATTCTACTTCGCGAGTCAATTTTTTCTTTCAACTCACTATAATATTACCTCAATTATTAGGCGTAAAATATTTACCGCTGCCCGAAACTAGTATCACTCCTATTATCCAATTGATTGGCCTAGTAATATTTTATCTGGGAGTGATTCTATCTATCTGGTCAAGAATGACTATGGGAAAAGCTTGGGGTATGCCAGGGAGTTGGGATACCAAAAGAGAAAAGAAACTTATTATCAACGGTCCATTTAAATATACCAAAAATCCGATCTATGTCGGGCTCCTATTTGTTTTCTTCGGCTTAGAATTAGCCCTAAATTCCTATCTCTCCCTCGCTACCATCCTTCTATACTTCTATTTCCAGAAAATGGCCGAAAAAGAGGAAAAAATATTGGAAAAAGAGTTTGGGAAAGAGTATTTAGAGTATAAAAAAACAACCCCAAAATTCCTATAAATACCAATGTGTCTATATACTATCACCTCCGATGTGTGCAAACGCTCAATAAAATCCGCGGCCAAGGTACAAGATGAATGCAGAAATTGATAGTTTGAAACAAAGAAGGCAGGAAACTAACGATCGGGTTTACGGAGAAATTTTGGGGCGGGAAGTAGTAAATAATCTTTTCTTAGCCTCAAATAAATCTAAATACTTAAGTCTAGCAGCTCAAAAATTCATGCATAAAGTACAACCATTGTTAGGCGAGTCAAGTTCTATTCCTGAGGTTCAAGCGGTATTCATGACAGGCGTTCAGAATGAAATAGCAATGAGATTCAAACCTCCAACTCAACAAGCAACCCCTGCACCAACACCCTAAAGTAGCGTTGAGCCCTTATAGATCTTTGGTTTCAGCCAATCTGCAGGAGCTTCTTGCTTTTTTGGCTGTTGTGTTGGTTGTTGCTGTATTGGTTGCTGCACTGGTTGTCTAGGTGGTTGCTGTACCGGTCGCGGCTGCTGCTGCATCATCGGTGTTCTCTGTTGTATTGGTTGTTGTGGTCTGGGTTGATTCATAGAGCGTTGTGACTGAACATAGTTTTGAGTTGCTTGAGGTGATTGAGTTGGTTGATAAGATGCTTGAGGTTGAGCATAATTAGTCGGGAACTGATAAGGCTGCTGTTGCTGTGTAGGTGCAGGCATAGATTGTACACTCATTTTTCTCGCACCATTTCTCATACAGATTGCCGCTGATTCAAATGTAGCCACCGTACTTGTTGGAGAAGTGAAATTATTACTCCCCATAGTTATACCAGCCAAAAGATTGGTGGCTATATCAGGATCCATCCTTAGTCCCCAGGAACTCAAAAGGTTAGTCACCATCTCAGAAATTGTTGCTAAATTAGGATCTACCAAATTTATTTTGCCGAAACGAGAATTGGTAAGACTATTATCTATATTGATGACTTGCTTTTCAGTAAAAAGATTTTGATTTTGGCTATAAATTTCTCCCAGATCATTTAAATTTTCCGCATCAATTACTATAACTAGATCAAAACTTCCCCCACCAAAAGAATAAGAAAGTTTATCAGGAGTGATGTTGGGATAGCCTTCACGAGGCTCTATCACTAGATTAAATGTACTATTTTCTATGTTATAGCTGACTTTTTCAATCGATCCTTCTTGGTAGGGGAACGAGACGATCAGATTTCTGCCTCCATTTGCGAGATTATTGCCTATTTTATCTACACCTACTAGTTGGTTAAATTCCACCAACATAGGAGATGGGGAAACGATATTGACTCTTTTTCCCGAGGCACTGAGCGCTAGGTAAAGAGAAAGACCAGAAGCCACACTATCAACATTAGGATTACGAGGAAGTGCTATCAATATTTCGCGGCTTCCATCTAATACCTGTTTGACTTGAGGTTCTCTATTTTGGGGAATATTTTGCATATTTAGTAAAAATCCCCTAATTAGGGGATTTTTTATCCTATAGATATTATACTATC
>JACQJU010000137.1 GCA_016204905.1 Candidatus Gottesmanbacteria bacterium
CATGAAGAGAGTTCTTTTTTTAAAAACTGTCCGGTATATGAATGGGTATTTTTTATTATTTCAGATGGTGAACCTTGGGCTATGATCTGGCCTCCTTTTTCGCCGCCTTCTGGGCCTAAATCGATTATCCAATCAGCATTTTTTATAACATCTAAGTTATGTTCTATGACGAGTACTGTATTTCCTAGATAAATTAATTGTTTTAGGACATGAAGAAGTTTTTCTAAATCAGCAAAATGAAGACCAGTAGTAGGCTCATCTAATATATAGATGGTATTTCGACTACTTCTTTTGGATAGTTCGGTGGCAAGCTTTACTCTTTGAGCTTCCCCTCCTGATAGTGTCGGTGCTGGCTGGCCTAGGTGGATATAGGATAAACCCACTTGATTGAGAGTAAGTAATTTATCATACAGTCCTGGGATATTTTGGAAGAAAGATAGCGCTCCTTCCGCTGTTAGATTTAATATATCGGCAATATTTTTGTCCTTGTAAAATACTTCTAGTGTCTCAGAATTATACCTTTTACCTTGGCAGACTTCGCATTCGACATAAACATCGGGGAGAAATTGCATTTCTATTTTTACTTGTCCTTCTCCACTACAGGCGTCACATCGTCCAGAGGCAACATTGAAGGAGAATCTACCTGGTCCATAACCTTTCATCTTCGCAATAGGAGTGGAAGCAAAGAGTTCCCTAATATAAGAAAAAATGCCAGTATAGGTCACTGGATTACTGCGTGGAGTCCTGCCTATCGGGGACTGATCAATAAGTACTACTCTCCTTAGGTTTTCTGTCCCTATGATCGAGGTAAATTTGCCAGGTTTCTCTCTATGATAAGGATTATAAATCTGGGCTAAAGCATGATAAAGAGTCTCGACTACCAATGTAGATTTACCACTACCTGAAACTCCGGTGATACAAACTAATTTGCCCAAAGGAATAGAAAAATTGATATTTTTGAGATTATTTTGGCAGCAACCTAGTAGTTTTAGCTCTCCTTGTGATGTGGGTAGATTAGGTATATTGGCCATATTTGTTTCTTGTATAATTCTCTTTCTACCCGATAGGTATTTACCAGTAAGAGAGATATTACTTTTAATAATTTCTTTTGGTGTACCTGAGGCTATAATTTTACCGCCCAATCTACCCGCCTCGGGTCCGAAATCAAATATGTAATCAGATGAAGTCATCATCTCTTTGTCATGTTCCACTACTATGACAGTGTTACCAAGGTTTTTGAGATGTTTAAGTGTTGTTATGAGTCGATTGTTATCTCGGGGATGGAGACCTATTGAGGGCTCATCCAGAACATAAAGAACACCAGATAAGCCAGATCCTATTTGAGATGCGAGCCTGATCCTTTGTGCTTCTCCTCCGGCCAGAGTGGTTGCACTTCTATCTAAAGTTAAATAATCTAATCCAACCGAGAGTAAGAATTGTAATCTCCCCTGGATCTCTTTAAGGATCATATTTCCTATTGCTTTTTCCCTAGGAGAGAGAATGGTATCTTTCTCCAGAGACTTAAACCAAGAAAAAGCATGGTCAATAGAAAGAGTAGTGATATCAATTATTGATTTTTGATCGATAGTGATACCAAGCATTTCTTTTTTTAGGCGTTTGCCCTCGCAAGTGGGACAGATTTCAGTGCGCATATACTTTTCTATTTCAGCTCTGACAAACTCAGACTCTGTTTCGGAAAAACGCTTTTCTAGCTCAGAGATGATGCCGGGGAAGGTTTCATAGATAGTAACATTGCGTCCATAGCGGTTTTGTCCATCTACTTCGTGGATCTCTTCCCCAGTGCCAAAATACAATATTTTTTTCTGTTTTTCAGTGATATTTTTCAGAGGTTTGCGAGTGTCGATGCCATATTTTTCTCCTACATGTAAAACTACTCGAGAAAACCAGGTGTCGTTGACGAACATTCTGCCAAAAGGCAATATGCCTCCTTCTGTAAGAGACAGATTAGGGTTAATGACCAAATCAGGATCAACTTTGAGGAGGGTGCCAATACCACTGCAGGTGGGACAGGCACCATGTGGAGAATTGAAAGAAAAAGAACGTGGTTCTATTTCAGGAATATTTATATTGCATACCGGGCAAGCAAATTTTTGGGAATAGAGATGATCGACCATATTTTTGGGCTTTTCGGGAAAATCAAAAGAGGCGTCGTTGATAATCGAGGCGATAATAAGACCTTCAGATAATTTCAAACCCTGTTCAACTGCATCAGTGAGCCTCCTTTTTAGCTCAGATAACTTTTGGCTACCTTTGAGAAGCTTAAAATCTATAGTTAGTTTGTCGATTATGACATCAATATTGTGTTTATTGGTTTTTATGAGAACTAGATTATCATTTAGACTGTAAACAGACTGATCCAATCTGACCTTAGTAAAACCTTTGGAGCGCAAATTATCAAATAATTGATTAAATTCTCCCTTTCGCCCTCGTACTACGGGAGAAAGAAGAAGTAAACGGAATTGTTTTTTGCTAGAATCTCGGGCTAGATAGAGAATTTGGTCTACTATCTGTTCGGCTGACTGACGCTCTATTTCCCGGCCGCAATTGGGACAATGTGGATGACCGACTCTGGCAAAAAGTAGTCTTAGGTAATCATAAATCTCGGTTATCGTGCCTACGGTAGAACGGGGGTTGTGAGAGGTAGATTTTTGGTCAATGGATATGGCTGGTGATAATCCTTCGATAGAATCTACGTCCGGCTTATCCATGACGCCTAAAAATTGACGGGCATAAGCTGATAAACTCTCGACATAACGCCTTTGTCCCTCGGCATAGATAGTATCAAAAGCAAGAGAGGATTTGCCCGATCCTGATAGGCCGGTAAAGACTACCAATTGGTTTTTGGGTATATCGATATTGATATTTTTGAGATTATGTTGCCTGGCACCCCGGACTTTTATGAATTCGGACATATTGAAAGTAATTAAGTAAATAGAAATTAAGTAATTAGGAAATAAAAAAATAATATTTAAACCCTTAATTACTCAATTACTAATGACTCAATTATTTTCTAATGGAACATTATATTATAGAGGAAAATGGTGTGTTATGCCAAGAGGGGGAAAGAGGTGATTCGTAGAATCGTTTATCGTTAGTTCGAAAAATCTTATTATTGAAACGATGAACAAACAACGAACTAATTATGATGTAAGAACTTTTAGAGAGATTTGATCTCTCTTATCTTATCTCTAAGAGTTGCGGCAAGTTCAAAATTTAGATCAACGGCCGCGGTTTTCATCTCCCGAGTGAGTTTTTTGGTCAATTTAGTTTTGTCTTCGGGTATAAGTTGATCTATATCGATATTGAGTAATTTGGTATATGATTGTTTTTTTCTGTTATCGAAATAATTTAGGTATTCATTCTCTTCTTGTTCTGCAACTAATTTTTGTCTGACTGGTTTGATAATAGACTCTGGGGTAATAGAATGTTTCTGGTTATAATCTTTTTGAATTTTCCTTCGTCTTGCGACTTCTTTGATAGCGTCTTTCATGGCATCGGTGATGTTGTCAGCATACATCACAACAGTACCATTGATATGTCTGGCTGCTCTACCCATAGTTTGAATAAGAGCTGTTTTGCTGCGCAAAAATCCTTGCTGATCGGCATCAAGTATGGCAACGAGTGATACTTCGGGTAAATCGAGGCCTTCTCGAAGTAAATTGATGCCGACTATAACATCATATTTACCAAGTCTCAAATCATCGAGTATATCACTCCTTTCTAGAGTTATGACATCAGCATGGAGATAATGCACTTTCATATTTTTTTCCTTCAGGAAACTGGATAATGCTTCGGCCATCTTTTTGGTAAGTGTGGTGACTAGCACTCTTTCTTTCCGCTCGACTCTTTCTTCGATTCTTGTGATCAGATCATCGATTTGGCCAGCCGTGGGACGGATGGTAATTTCGGGATCAGTAAGACCCGTGGGTCTAATGAGTTGCTCTGCTATGTTGCCTTCGGCAATAGAGACTTCCCATCTATCAGGAGTTGCTGAAACGTAAATAGTTCGATGAACTCTTTGCATAAATTCGACAAATTTAAGGGGACGATTGTCTAGAGCGGCAGGTAAACGAAAACCAAAATCGATAAGAGTTTGTTTTCGTGCACGATCGCCATTGTACATACCCCTTATCTGGGGAATGGTCATATGGGATTCGTCGATAACTAAGAGCCAGTCTTTTTTTGCTGCTTCTTCAAAATAATCTAAAAGTGTATATGGAGGATCGCCAGGCAGGCGTCCATCAAAATAGCGGGAGTAATTTTCTATGCCATTAACAAAACCAATTTCTTGGATCATTTCCAAATCATAATTGACTTTCTGAAATAGTCTTTGAGCTTCGAGTAGCTTTCCCTGTTTTTTAAACCAACCTACCCGCTCTTCTAAATCTTTTTTGATCACTGCAAAGACTGCTATTTGTTTGGTAGGATCTGTCATATAATGCTTGGCTGGGTAAATTACAGTCTTATCCAGATCTTTTATTTTGGTACCATTTAGTGGGTCTAGCTTTTCTAATGACAATATTTTGTCACCGTCTGTGCTGATTCTGATAGCTGTATCTTCATAGGCCGGGAACAGATCTATGTTTTCTCCTCTGACCCTAAAAGAGCCTCGATGAAATCCGTAGTCAGAACGGGAATACATGAGGTCCACCAAGCGTTTAAATAGGGACTGGCGACTTATTTGAATACCTTTTTTCAGCTCTAGAACAAAATGGCCATATTCGCGCGGGGAGCCGATGTTATAGATACAGGAGACTGAAGCGACAACAATAGTATCTTTTCGGGTCAGCAAATTGGTAGTAGCGGCCAGACGTAATTTATCGATTTCTTCATTTATTTCTGTTTCTTTTTCGATATAGGTATCGGTTTGGGGAACATAGGCCTCGGGCTGATAATAATCATAATAAGAAACAAAATAGGAAACGGCATTTTGGGGAAAGAAATCGCGGAATTCTTGATAGAGCTGAGCAGCCAGAGTTTTATTATGGGAAATGATGAGGGTGGGTTTTTGCAACAGGGCAATAATATTGGCCATCGTAAATGTTTTGCCTGAACCAGTAACACCCAGGAGGACTTGGTGGCGGTTATCACGAGTTAAGCTATTATAAAGTTTCTCAATTGCTTCTGGCTGATCTCCGGTAGGTTTGAAAGTAGATTGGAGTTGGAATTTCACAATTGTAATTTGCGGGTCCTGCCACTCGGCAGCCCCATAGCCACCCACAAGGGGACCCCGGCTATGGTGCTCCCCGCCTCGTGTCACCCGCAAGTAAAATTAATGTTTGATATATTTTATCATATTTTGACTCTCTTGACTTTCGGGTTTTTTTGGCTA
>JACQJU010000012.1 GCA_016204905.1 Candidatus Gottesmanbacteria bacterium
AAATGAAGCTTATCAAAAGAATTTCATTCGGATTTAAAAACAAGGAAGTATTTATTCAGAAAGTAATGCTATCTGTTTTAATAACAACCCTATTGTTACAACCATTATTTACATAGAACCTACTAACTATTGACAAATAGAGAAAAAGTCCTACCATGAATATGTAGTATATTATATGCGCAATTTACTTTTATGTATCATATCTCTTTTCGCTCTTTTTTTAACCGTAGGTTTTTTTTTCAGGCCTTCTGCTCAAACGAATTCTTTTTCATTTGGTATGGGAGGGGACTTCGGGGTCGGCTCTGAAGCAAATGCGACCTTGGATAAAATAGCCCAATCGAATCTTTCTTTTTTTCTTGCGGTTGGGGATTTAAGTTATGGTGATGCAACTGAATCAGACTGGTGTACTTATGTCAAACAGAGACTCGGCTCAACTTTCTCTTTCGAGATAGTATCTGGAAATCATGAAGATGGCGATGTTCCTCGGGAAGGATTTATTGATAATTTTGCGGCGTGTCTGCCCCATCGTTTGGGAACCTTAACCGCAACATACGGGCGCGAGTATTATTTTGACTATCAGGGATTGGCCCGTTTTATCATGATTTCTCCCTCGATTGATTATGTTTCTGGTACATGGGACTATTCAAAAGGCACCTCTCGCTACAATTTTGTTTCCCAAGCTATAGATTCGGCTCGCCAAGCAGGTATCTCGTGGGTGTTTGTCGGAATGCACAAAAACTGCATCACGACAGGCAATAAAAGTTGCGAAATTACAGAAGATCTCATGAATCTGCTCATCAGTAAGAGGGTGGATGTTGTTTTTCAAGGCCATGATCATAATTACCAGCGAAGCAAACAGCTTGCGATAGGATCGGGTTGTCAAAGTGTTTTGGCCGGTCAGTTTAATCCCAGCTGTGTGGTAAATAATTCCTCAACGAGCTCATATCAAAAAGGAGCAGGCACCATATTTGTCATATCTGGAAATGCAGGTAAATGCTGTTATAACGTGGTATCTAGTGATACAGAGGCAGGATATTTTGCGACAATTGTAGGAAATAAAAGCACCAGGACCAACGGTTTTACCAAGTTTACTCTGTCGGCAACTCGTCTGGACGAACAGGTTATAAGTAGCGTTGGTACTTATAGCGATTCGTTTTCAATCGTAAATGAGGAGGGATTATCAGGGACGCCACCTCCAACAAGTACTAGTACTACCTGTCAAAACAATCCACCTCTTGATGCTGCTTCCGTTACACTTTCCCTCACGCTCTCGAGTGGTGGAAATTTTAAAATCTGGACGAGGCTCATGAGTGGGGTAACCAGTGCCGACTCCTATTATCTTCAGGTTGACGGTGGATGTCCAATAAATGTAGGCGACGGGGCAACTATGCCAACCAATAGTTGGGAGTGGATTGATACAATTGATGGGATGTCAACTCCTCTTACCATGAATTTGGCCGCAGGTAGCCATGTGGTCAAGCTCATTGAAAGAGAACAAAATGTAGGGATAGATCGTTTACTTTTTACGTTGGATCAGGCGTGTGTTCCGACCGGAACAGGCGGAAACTGTTTAGCAGTGACCCCGTCGATTTCTCCTCTCATAAGTCCCACTCTAATCCCACCGTCTGTTAACCCAACTCCATCTTCCACTCCGCTTCCAACGCAAAATCCCTCTCTTACTCCAACACCTTCAAGAATTCCAACCGATACACCTATTCCGACGCTTCGACCATCTCCAAGTCTCACTTTAACTCCAGCTCCCACATTTTCTCTTCCTGAAAAAGTAGTCATTATTCCTGAAGATGATACCTATGTTTCAAGCGATGCAAAATCCAGAAATTTCGGTAAGAGCGAAAAAATAGCAGTCGACGGATCGCCTGTCCAAATAGCATATTTGAAGTTTAATTTAAACAATCCAGGACTTGTAGGAAGGACAATAATTTCGGCGAGATTGAAGCTTAAGGTCACTAACGAATCTGAAGGTATACAACAAGTTAAGGCTGTCACTGATACCTCATGGAAGGAAAATGAGATTACTTATTTGAATAGACCCGAGGTAAGCAGTGCAAAACTAGGAGAATTTAACGGTGGAGATCGGGGTGACAGCATTGAGGTTGTTTTGACTAATTATGTTTCTTCACATGTTGGAAGGTTTATAAGTATTGCTATTGATTCCAGCAGTAAAAATGGTCTAGATTTCAAATCTAAAGAAGCACGCTCAGATAGACCTAAGCTTATAATATATGTCCAATAGAAATATGAGTATGTTACACACCATGTACCATCAATTTAAAACAAATGAACTTTTTAAACTGGGAGTAGTTCTTTTTCTGATAACTACTCTGGCTGTAACTGCCTATATTGGATACAAAGTGAGAAATCCTCAGTCCCAAGCTGTTGATCAAACATCAGTCGCAACGGCTGTTGAAGCAGAGAATGGGAGTTTAAGCGGGGCAGTAGTAACTGTTAATGACCCAAACGCTTCGGGAGGAAAATACATAGTTTTTAAACCAGCTATTGCTACCAGTACTCCTGTTCCTTCTGTAACCCAGTCACCTCCCAATCCAACACAGACTCCAACTCCAATCCCAACGAGCTTACCGCTGCCTACGTCAACTCCAAGTTCTTCTCAAACAAGAATTCTTTGCGATGGCAAAACGTATGACGGATTCTCTAGCACGATATTTAAACTGGACGGAGGAGAAGGGGCAGATGGATCGATCCAAAAGATTATCCGTAACTGTATTTTCAGAAACGGTACGGCAAGAGCGATCGTCCTTAAAAATGCAAAAAATGTTTTGATTGAAAACAATACATTTCAAAATATCCGGAGCAATCAACCAGGAATAGGAACTCACGGGATAGCTGTTTCTCCAGACAGCGTGGGAGTTGTTGACACGATTGTGATTCGAGGAAATTATTTTACCGAGATAGGAGCCGATGGAATCCAAGTTGGCGAGGGTACGGGGATCAAAATAAGCAACTTCACAATTGACAACAACACATTCATAGGCGATGAGGCGTGGGGAGAGAATGCGATTGATATCAAGGGCACTATCGGTCCAATTGTCATACGAAACAATGATCTTCACGGTTTTCGTGAGTGTCAATCACCCAAAAGAGGCGGCAATCAAGACTGTTCTGGAAGCCCTGGAGAGGGGATGGTGATTCACCAGGCATCAAATGGTAACCCAGATAATATACTTGTAGAAAATAACCGTATCCATGATAACCAATTTGGTTTATCAATTAGCAATTTGGGCCCAAATAGCATAATAGTGAGAAACAATATTATTTATGATAACAGGGCAAATCCAGGTATAGGCCTTCTTGTCAATAATTCTTCAAATGTCCAGCTTTCGGGCAATTCGTATACAAACAATAACACAAACTGCAGCGGAATTAGTCCATGTCAGTAGTGGATACATTGTTATACCGTTACAATAGACGATAAGCGCTGTTGATCATCTTAAAATTTACTTCCTTTTTTCCCTCAAGTTGAACAGATTTAATTGTTAATTGTGAACTGTGAATTGTTAAATCGGTAATCTTCAGGCGTCTTTCCTGATCTTTTATTATAACTTTGGTCCAGATTCCGGGCCATGGAAAAAGACCTCTATACAGATTATAAACAACTTTAGCACTTTCAAATATACCATTGTTGATCGGCCGTCGCCAATATGGTACCTCATATTTTGAGACATACTCTTTTATGATTTGAGGCAATTCATTGAAAGTGAGCGGTTCTTTATTGAGAGTTTTTTTGAGAGTAGAGAAAGGGATAAAGCCGTCGTCTTTTTCAAGTTTACGAGTGAATGTGGCGCCAGAATGATTCTGTTGAATCAGTTTGAATCGGTTAAAATCAGTTGAAATCAGTTCTTTTGTAGTTTTTTTAAACATCTCAAAGGCTAAGTCCGATAATTTAACTTCAAGATCTGGTCGACGATCGTGAGAGGTAATTTCCATTTCTTCTTGAGCGATGATTGGTCCATGGTCGATTTCTTCATCGAGCTTGATGAGAGTAACACCTGTTTTTGTGTCACCAATAATTAGAGGATAGACCATTGGTGAAGCTCCACGGTATTTAGGAAGAAGTGAGGGATGAGTATTTAAGAAGCCGTATTTAGGAAGATTAAGTAATTCTTTTTGGATAAGACCACCGTATGCGAAAAGGAAAGCAAAATCCATTTCTTTTAACTTGTAACTTTTAACTTGTAACTTTTTTAAATCGTCAATTACTGCAATATTATTTTTTTCAGCAACAACTTTAACTGGAGTTTTACTGAGGGTTTGTTTACGGCCTACAGGTTGATCTGGTTGAGTAACAACCAATTTCACTTCGATCAATCGATTAATTGTAGTGTCTGTGAGTATTTTTTCCAAAAATCGAGCGGAAAAGTAGGGAGTGCCAAAATAGGCGATGCTTAGTTTTTTCATACAAATAATTTTAGCATACAGACAGTCTGCTAAATGATATAATAGTTTTTAGAAATTTTATTAGATAATATTAACTAAATTTTATCAATGGAATTTGAACCATCTACTATCGGATTCTTTGGAGGAGCTATCATAGGGGCACTTGCTGTATTGGGTACAACTCATCTGCTTAAGATAAATTTTGATAATCAGCCTCTTTATTTAGATACTCCTGAGGGGCGAGTTCCAGGAAGAATGGGGAGACTATATTATATGATCATTGGAAGTAGGGAGGAGGTTTTGTTGGGGTAACTATTGGATTGGTAAGTCAAAAGTTACCTGAAGTTGCTCAATTTTTTTCCAACTTGGTCCAAAATCAAATTCATTGAATAAACTCAAAGCTTTTTTCAAAAAGTGGATAGAGTGATTTTGTTATTCGCACAAAGATTGTTTTTAAGTTTTTGGGATTTGCTATTTTAAAGACATATATATCGTATACATGACCACGACTAGGTACTCTGATTGAAATTTTTTTATTTTTGAAGATAGCTTCATCAGTTGCTACAGCTTCATCAACCAATATTGCAAGAAGTTTGTTGTCTTTTTCGCAGCTTATCATAATTTGTTCTTGGTCGTTTTCTTTAAATACCGCAGATAAAGAAGAATCTTTCAATTGTAAATTTTGTGGGTAAAGAAACTCGATACCGCAGTGTTTATTAGAATAATTTTTAAACTCCAGCGGTTTTTGGGTTGGTTGCGGAATCTGGGTTGGCGGCAGACTGATTAGATAATTGATGATTTTATTAGTTTTTTCAACTCGTTGGCCATAGCGAATTCCAACTATAAATACTAAAATAATAA
>JACQJU010000135.1 GCA_016204905.1 Candidatus Gottesmanbacteria bacterium
TTTATAATATTTTTGATCAATCTCCAATCAATAAATTATTTCCCCTGGCTAGAAAGAAAAATATTGGTATCATTGCTCGAGTGCCTTTAGATGAAGGATCACTGTCTGGTACCTTTACGGCCAATACAACATTTGATGATTGGCGCAAAGATTATTTCACTCCCGAAAGACTTAAGTTAACAGTTGATAGGGTAAACAAAATTAAGAACAAGTTAGTAAATCCCAGTAGAACCATGACTCAAATAGCGCTAAAGTTTACCATCACAGACGGAAGTGCTGACACAGCAATCGTTGGTATGAGAGACCCCAAACATGTAGAGGAAAATATAAAAAGTGCAGCTATTCCGTTAGAATCGGCTGAGTTAAATTATTTAAAAGGTGAAAGATGGAGCAGAAATTTTTATCCAGAGGACATTTAGAGTTTGCCATTTTCTTGAAACGCAAGCTTTCTTTATGGTAAGATTAGACACATGGATAAAAGAGTTCTAGGCGTCATATTACTTCTTCTTGCAGCTCTCTCCTTTGCTGGCTATAAATATTTTACCTCTCAAGGTGGTGGTTTAGGCGGACTTAGAGTCGTTTCCACACCCACCGCCAGCGTCTTTTTGGCAGAAAAACTTCTTGGCCGTACTCCCTATGAAGACAAGCTTAAATCCGGCGAATATATAGTTAAACTAATTCCCGAGGGAAATAACAATTCAGCCACTACCTGGCAAGGCAAAGTGACATTAAATCCCGGAGTCTTAACATTTGTGAATAGAGAGTTGGGTTCCACAGATCTCAACTCAGCAGGGGAAATATTAACATTAGAAAAAATATCGGAAAAAGACGCCCAAATAGCAGCCCTCACCAGTCCAGATGGAGCAATAATCTCACTTGATGGACAAGAAAAAGGTGCCGCACCTCTAATCTTGAGAAATGTTTCAGTAGGGGATCATGATATCTCTGTTTCCTCCTCCGGATTTAATACTAGAACTATCAAAGTCCGCACAACAGAAGGATACAAACTTACAGCCAACTTCCAGTTAGCAGTAGCAGGTGGAGTGAGCGCTACCCCCTCAGCTGCTCCTTCTAGTCCCGATGAGATAGATAAGCCTTATGTGACAATCAAAGAGACTCCAGTAGGATTTTTACGCGTCAGAACAGCCCCTTCGATCCAGGCCACAGAAGCTGCCCAAATCAAACCCGGAGAAAAATATCCGCTATTAGATGAAGAAAGCGGGTGGTACAAGATTAGATACCAAGAAGATAAAGAAGGTTGGATCTCAGGCACTTATGCTACCAAAGAAGAATAACCTATATCTCTTCCTCTTCCACGCCTTTTATCTTGGATAGGCGAGAAATCCAGATAATAAAACCAACTATCAAAGCCCCAATCAAAACAAAAGCAAATAATTTTTGTTTACTCGATAGATTAAGAGCAATAAATCCTAAAACAGCGGATATAAACCAATAAAAAAAAGCAATCCTTCTTTTGCCCCAGCCGATAGCAAGTAGTTTATGGTGTAGATGTTCTTTATCTGGTTTAAAAGGTGACTGGCGATAAAATAATCTTCTTACCAGAGTATAAATAGCATCAGTTACTGGTACTCCCAAAACCAAAAGCATCGTTCCCAGTTTTCCGTAGGAAAAAATTGATAAAACAGCAAGCATAAATCCAGCTAGTGCCCCACCTCCATAGCCTGGCATAATTTTTTGAGGATAAAAATTCCACCACAAAAACCCTAAAAAACTTCCAGTCGTAAGGATTGCCAAATAGGTAATATTAATCTGGGCTATATCAAACTGAGAGAATCGGAGCGACAAAATACCAATCGTCAAAGATGAGATTGCTACAAATCCAGGCATTTGACCATCCACTCCTTTACTCCAGTTCACCATATTCATACACCAAACTATCCATATCAAAGCAAAAATATCTGCCCAAACTATAATTTTATGGGGACCAAAAATATCAAAGTTTATTATCCAAGTATCTAGGTGAATAACACCGCCAAAAGGATTTGTTATATAAGGTATTCCTACCCCAGATGCTACAGTAATTGCTGCCACCAAAAAATTCAAAAAAAAGCGAGTGTAAGGGGATCTATCTTTCTTATCATCCCAAAGACCAATAACTACTATAAGAAGCGCAGCCGCAAAAATTCCCCAAAAGATTTTATTTTGGGGAATTATAAAAAAAATTGGCAAAAAAATTCCCAAAAAAA
>JACQJU010000136.1 GCA_016204905.1 Candidatus Gottesmanbacteria bacterium
AAAAATAGATTTAATATAAAAACAGCGAGCCAAAAGAGAGGAAAGAGGAATTTTTGGTTATAAATTTTATTGATTAATATTTTTTTGAATAGAATTAGAATAGAAAATACTACTACTATCCATTGAGCGATACCGACTTGGAATGAAAGTTGATCGTTAATACCTGAATCAGAGAATCCGTATCCCCAGGGAGAGTATATCAATTGTCTAATCGTCGGAAAATGTTCACTCGAGTTATGCACCTCTATATGACCCAATTTGACATAGGAAATTTCGGTTAGTGCGGGAAGAATAAAAAATGAGGACAGGCCTAGAGATAGAAGCAAAGCTAGGCTAAATCTTTTTAGGTCTTTAAACTTTGAGGAAGATTGGTATAAGAGGACGAGGAAATATCCCAGTATTATGGGTAGAAACATCACGGTAGAACTATTGTGAGATGTAATCAGACTAAAAAGTGCTAAGGACAAAAGTGGTAAATAGATAATCTTTTTAGTCCTCATCAATTTAGTAAGAAAAAGTAAAATAAGTGGTAACCAAAGAAAACTGATGATTACTCCCAAAGTACCATTGACGTAGGTAGCCAGAAAACGGTAGGGAGTATAAAGATAAAAGAGTGCTCCAATAGCTGAGGGGAAAGGTTGAAAGAAGTTGCGTAAGAAGATATAAAAAAAGATGACAGAGCCAATGAGGCTTACTGTGATAGTTGATTTGATACTTTCACCGAGTGAAAAGCCGACAAAGTAAAACAGTGAACCAATATAGTAAGGGAGAGGATAATAGTAATTAAAAACAGGATAACCGTACCAAAATGCCATATCTTGCGCCCAGCGCACGGGAAACTGACCGGATATAAGTTCGTTGTAGAAATGAAAAAGTCTTATCAGATGAAAAGGGCCATCATGAGTATTAAAAAAACCTGGTGGTAACAAAGATTGGATAGCTGGAAATGTAGCTACTAATAATAGGATAATAATAAAATAATCTGCCTTTTTCATACTATTGGAACAGTTTCATGTCCCTGGTATTTACGGAGCGTGGGTGTAAGGTAAGCTATGAAAGCCGTGACGAGTATGGTGGCTATACCTCCAGTGATTACTGCCAAAGGACTGCCTATCAGACCAGCCACAATGCCTGCTTCTACCTCACCGAGTTGGGGACCGCCGAAAAAAAAGATTTGATTGATGGAGACCATACGACCGCGAAGATGATCAGGTGTGACTACTTGGCGGACGGTACTTCTAATGATGGAAGAGATTCCATCTCCGACTCCGGCAAGTCCCATAAACAGTAGTGAGGCCAAATAGGAGCGTGATAAGCCAAAGAAAATAGTGGCTAGGCCGTAAACAATCACTGAGAAAATAAGAATTTTTCCTTGATTTCTCAAGTTTTGGGTATGAGAAATGAATAGGCTGGCAAGAATAGACCCTATAGCAGGAGCGGCATAAAGGAAACCTAAGCCTTGGGGTCCGACCTTTAAAATATCTTTGGCAAATATGGGTAAAAGGACGGTTGCAGAGGAGAAAAAGGTGGCAAAAAAATCAATAAACATGGTGGAGGATATTATGGGGGTACGAAAAACAAATGAGAGTCCTTCTTTGAGAGAATCTAATTTGAACTGAACTATTATTGGAGAGACTTTTTTGAGCGGATCCATAAGAAGAAGAGCGCAGATAACAGCAAAAAAAGTTAAGGCATTTATGAGATATACTGTTTCGACGCCCCAAAATGCTATCGTAAACCCAGCCAAAGATGGTCCGACAAGTACAGCGGTATGCCACATAATAGAGTTGAGACTGACTGCTTTGACAAATTCGCCTTTGGGTACTAGATGAGGAATTAAAGATTGTCTAGCAGGGGTGTCAAAAGCTGAAGCTAGTGATAACAAACCTAGGACTAGATAGATGGTCAGAGGAGTGGTTGTTTGGTTGTGAGTTGTGATGACTAGTATAAATGTAGATAGAGTCATGATAATTTGCGCTAAAAAGATGATTTTTTTCCGGCTGATGATATCTGAAGAAATTCCTCCTATGAGTGAGAAAAATATAAGAGGTAGGAAGCGGGATAGACCAATGAGTCCCAAGGCAAAAGGGGAATTGGTGAGGAGGTAAATATGCCAGATGATGGCAACGACTTGCATCTCGCTACCTATCCTTGATATAAAATGTCCCAGCCAAAAGAGGCGGAAGTTGCGATGTCTGAGTGTATAGATGGCTGTTTTTGAGAACATAGATTT
>JACQJU010000134.1 GCA_016204905.1 Candidatus Gottesmanbacteria bacterium
ATTGAATCCAATCCCATGCTTGGTTATAGAGGCGCTTATCGCTACGTCAACGATCCTGCTGTTTTTAAATTGGAAATCGAAGCCATAAAATTGGTCAGAAATAAATACGGTTATAAAAATTTGTATCTGATGATTCCATTTGTTAGAACAGTTAGCGAACTCATCGAAGTAAAAAAAATATCGGCTGCCAGTGGGCTTCAAAGGTCTAGTAACTTTAAATTATGGATGATGGTAGAAATACCCTCAAACGTCATATTATTAGATAAATTTTGCGAGGTAGGAATAGATGGTATTTCTATAGGATCCAATGATTTAACTATGTTAATATTAGGTACCGATAGGGATAATAGTGAAGTAGCCCCTGAATTTGATGAAAGAAACGAAGCCGTCCTCTGGGCCCTAGAAAAGGTCCTCAAAACGGCACATAAATATAAGATTACGTCCTCTCTTTGTGGTCAGGCAGCCTCAGATTATCCCGATCTAGTGGAAAAATTGGTCAATTGGGGTATAACTTCTGTTTCCGTCAACCCCGACGCCGTTGATAGAACAAGAGAGATTATTTATAATTTGGAAAAGAGATTAGTACTAAAAAGATCATATCAATAATTTGCTATTATGCCAAAAATCACCAAAATTATCGCACGCCAAATATTAGATTCTAGAGCCACACCTACGATCGAAACTAAAGTAACTTTAGACAACGGTATCGAAGGTATAGATTCAGTACCCTCAGGCGCCTCTACAGGCAAAGACGAAGCCTTGGAACTACGCGATAACAATCCTGCAGTCTATATGGGCAAAAGTGTCCTAAATGCAGTAAACAATGTAAATAATATAATTGCTCCGAGACTAATAGGTGCTGATGTAGAAAATCAGCAAGAGATTGATAAACTTCTGATAGATCTCGACGGAACTCCGAATAAAGGCAAATTGGGTGCCAATAGTATATTGTCAGTTTCTATGTCTACAGTCAGAGCCGCTGCCACTACCAATAATCTCCCGCTTTATAAATATATTAGAGACATCGCCGAAAGGATGGTGATCAAATTATCTCCGCTTAGTGTGCCTATTCCGTTATTTAATGTGATTAATGGTGGCAAACATGGTGCCGGAAATCTAAATATTCAAGAATTTATGATCATTCCTGCCTCCAATAAGACATATCATGAAGCTTTACAAATCGGTGTGGAAATTTATCATAAATTAAAAGAGACTTTGATTTTTCGCAATGCAGTTGCCTCAGTCGGAGATGAAGGCGGTTTTGCTCCCAATCTCTCCACTAATATCGATGCCCTAGAAGCTATAGCCGAGGCTATAAGAAATAGTAACTATCGCCTCGGTGTTGATGTCTTCTTAGGACTCGATCTGGCCGCCAGTGTATTTTTGAAAAATGGTCGTTACCAGCTTATTGATAGAGCCCAAGCTTACAGCCCAGATGAATTTATAGAATATTTGACCATCCTCCAAGATGAATATAAAATGTTATTATTCGAAGATCCTTTTGGCGAAGAAGAATGGGATACTTGGGTGAAATTTACGAGCAAATTGGGTGATAAAGTCTTTGTAGTCGGGGATGACCTCTTGGTTACTAATCCTAAAAAATTGGATCAAGCCATAAAGACACATGCCTGCAATAGTATCTTAGTTAAACTCAATCAGATAGGTACTTTTACCCAAACTTTGGAGGTAGTAAAAAATGCTCTGGCTGCCGGCTTTAAGAATATAGTTTCTCATCGCTCAGGCGAAACCACGGATACTTTCGTATCTGATTTGGCAGTCGGTTTATCGGCCGATTATGTCAAATTTGGTGCCCCGGCAAGAGGAGAACGTGTTGTCAAATACAATCGACTTCTAGAAATAGAAGAAGAATTAAGCCAGAAGTCTTAAATTCTAACGGCGTGCTTCATTATGCAACTTAATAACTATAAATGACTATTAATTCACAATAAATTTACTGACTGTAAATTAGGTAGTCATTAAGTTGTCACTAATTTTTAAGAATTTCTATACGTCATGAAAACCGTTTTACTTATCGTCTTAGATGGTTGGGGTATTGCTCCTCCATCACCCAGTAACGCTATTACTTCTGCCAAATTGCCTTTTTATACCAGACTATTGGCAACATATCCCCATGGTCTACTCCAAGCATCTGGTGAAGCTGTAGGGCTCCCCCGGGGTGAAGATGGCAATACCGAAACAGGTCATCTCAATATAGGAGCAGGTAGAGTCGTTTATCAAGATCTACCCCGTATCAACATGAGCATTGCCGATGGCACTTTTTTCCAAAATACTGCCTTTCTTTCGGCCCTTTCTCACGCCCAAAAAACAGATGGTAATCTTCATCTGCTAGGTTTAGTAGGATTAGGTGGCGTACACTCCAATATAGAACATTTATATTCCCTCATGGAAGTCTGCAAACAACATCAATTTGCCCGGGTTTATCTCCATCTCTTTACTGATGGTAGAGATTCGCCTCCTAAATCGGCCATCTCCTATTTGACTCAAGTAGCAGACAAGATAAAAAGCCTATCTCTTGGTAAAATTGCCACTATAATGGGTAGATATTTTGCTATGGATAGGGATTTACGCTGGGAAAGGACCGAGAAAGCCTACCAGGCACTGACACTAAGTATAGGCCGCAAAGCAGCCGATTTTGAGGAAGCTATAAAACTCGCCTACGACCAGGGAGAGACCGATGAATTCATTACGCCTACTGTTATTACCGAAACCGACCAACCTGTAGCTACCATCAAAGAGGGTGATAGCGTAATATTTTTCAATTTCCGTATAGACAGGCCAAGGCAACTGATAAAATCATTTGTCTTAGATGAGTTTGAAAAAGATGCCAATTTAGTCGGCTTCGATCCCTTTGCAGTAAAATACTATAAAAAACATGAAGCCCAACCCTCGATTTATCGCGAGCCATTTAAGAGGGGTCCAAGAATAAAAGATCTTTTCTTTGTTACTATGACTGAATATAGCATGAATATTGACGTTTCTGCTGTCGCGTTCCCTCCCCAAAGAGTACTCTATCCACTGGGCAGAGTACTTTCAGAAAACGATATCAAACAATTACGCGTCTCGGAATCAGAAAAAGAAAGGTTTGTTACTTATTATTTCAATGGTCTTCTGGAAAAAGCTTTCCCCGGAGAAGACAGGCTGATTATACCTTCACCCACAATTGCTACCTATGACCTCAAACCAGAGATGTCATCGTTAGAATTGACAGATAGACTAATCGAGCAATTAAAAAGACAAGAATATGGTTTTATTTTAGTAAATTATGCCAATCCTGATATGGTGGCCCATACAGGCAATCTGTCAGCCTCTATCCGTGCTTGTGAAGCAGTAGACTCTTGCTTAGGGCGGCTTATTCCCGAGATTCTATCCGTCGATGGTACTATTTTTATCACCGGTGATCATGGTAATGCCGAAGAATTGATTGATAATACCACCGGCAAAGTCGATACTGAACATTCTACCGCCCCTGTACCTTTTATTTGCATAAACAAAAATTGGGAAGGAAAAGGAAGCAGCGAGTTACCTCAAGGAATATTGGCCGACGTGGCTCCGACTATACTGTCGATGTTTGATATCATGAAACCCCCAAATATGATGGGTAGAAATCTCTTGGAAAATGTTTTAGACTTAGATTAAATCAACTAATTATCAAATCAACAAATTATCCAATCAACCAATATTACTCATACTGCCATGCAAAATACATTTCACAAAACTAAAAAGTACTTTAAAATTACTCCTAATCTACTTTCTTACGATACAGTTTACAAGTCCTTTGATTGGAAAAGGGCAGACTATCATCTGGATTGGTTTCCAGAAAATAAAATAAATGCTGCCTATAATGCTATAGATAGACACTTAAATACTTTTAGGAAGAACAAAGTAGCGCTCTATTGGCTGGGCGATAATGACCAAAAACAGACCTACACATTCGAAGATCTGTCTAATCTTTCTAATCAGTTAGCCAATTACTTAAAAAGCCTGGGAGTCGCTAGGGGAGACAGAGTATTTCTCTTCCTACCTCGAATTCCCTATTTATATATCTCTTTCTTAGGAATTCTAAAAATTGGTGCAGTTGCGGGCACATTGTTTTCCGCCTTCCAGGAGCAGGCCCTTCTGGATCGCCTAATAAACAGCCAGGCCAAGGTTGTTATTACCGACTCCACATTAGGTACCAGAATCAAAAATATAAAAGGCAAATTACCTCATCTAGAAAAAATAATTTTAGTCGATGATTCAACATTTTTACAAAAACTTTCCACTTTCTCCACCAAGACTCACATTGCCCATATGGATAAAGAGGACTATGCCTTCATGCTTTACACATCTGGCACTACCGGTAAACCCAAAGGAGTTGTTCACCAACATCTGGCTATCCTCCAGGAACATTTAACCGCCAAATATGTACTCGATCTCAAAGATGAGGATACTTATTGGTGCACTGCAGATCCCGGCTGGGTGACGGGTATCGCTTATGAAATATTGGGTTCCTGGAGTAATGGAGT
Source organism: Candidatus Gottesmanbacteria bacterium (assembly GCA_016204905.1). Lineage (GTDB taxonomy): Bacteria > Patescibacteriota > Microgenomatia > 2-02-FULL-39-11 > 2-02-FULL-39-11 > JACQJU01. The sequence goes on from JACQJU010000134.1 coordinate 4,527, forward strand.
TACGGCAATTGTTTATAGTGGCCGTTTTGATCCAGCTACCTGGTACAAAATTTTACAGGATTATAAAGTGACTATTTGGTATACCGCACCTACCGCCATCCGCATGCTTATGGGAGCAGGTGATGATTTAGTTAAAAAATATAATTTAAGTCATCTTCGGCATCTTTGCTCGGTCGGCGAACCGCTCAATCCTGAAGCAATCAGATGGGGTCTTAAAGTCTTTGGTCTTCCTTTCCATGATAACTGGTGGCAGACAGAAACTGGAGCAATATGTATAGCAAATTATCCTTGTCTAGATATTAAATTTGGTTCTATGGGTAAACCGGTTCCTGGTGTTATCGCTAATATAGTCGATGACGAAGGGAACGAACTGCCAGTTGGTAAAGAAGGAAACTTAGCTCTCAAAAAAGGCTGGCCTTCAATGATGAAAACTATTTGGCATAGACACATCAAATATGAATCTTATTTCATCAAAGATTGGTATCTATCCGGAGATCATGCCTATAAAGATAAAGATGGTTATTTTTGGTTTGTCGGAAGAGCTGATGATGTTATCAAAACCTCAGGTGAAAGGGTCGGACCGTTTGAGGTAGAATCAGCCCTAGTAGAGCATCCTAGCGTCGTTGAAGCCGGTGTTATAGGTAAACCAGATAAATTGCGGGGCGAAATAATCAAGGCCTTTATCGTCTTGAAACCAGAGTATCAGAAAAAGGTATCGTTAAGTCACCTCCGAGGTGGCGAAGCAACTGAGACTCAAACCACCCCTGGGGTAGCCCGCCTGCCTGCCGGCAGGCAGGGAAGGGATTCCCCGGGGGTGAAGGAATCAGTAAAGACTTACTCTGAACACCTCAAGGAAGAACTTTCTTTGTATGTCAAAAAGAACTTGGCCGGCCACGCCTATCCCAGGGAAATTGAATTTATTGATAGACTGCCCAAAACTCGTTCCGGAAAAATTATGCGCCGCATCTTAAAAGCGAAAGAAATGGGCCTTCCTATCGGTGATACTTCAACACTAGAGGAATATTAATTCTATTGATTTATTGAATAAATGTTATATCATTTATAATATGTTATAAATATTATAAGAAGGAGATCTTATGCAAGTAACTCACTATACCCCACTCGATGTACCACCGGAAAAGCGAGCTGAATATGAAAAAAATATAGAAAAAGCCACTCATGGCACAGGAAGACTTATGCTCTTTGCCGGAGATCAAAAAGTAGAGCACATGAATAATGATTTTTACGGCGAGGGCATAGCCCTAGATGATGCCGATGCCGAACATATGTTCCAAATAGCCAGTAAAGCCAAGATTGGCGTTTATGCTTCACAACTAGGACTGATTGCTCGCTACGGCATGGATTACAAAAATATTCCTTATCTCGTGAAACTCAACTCCAAAACCAATTTAGTAAAAAAAGATCAGATGGACCCACGAAGTCCTCTTTTATATCCAGTCAGTTCCGTTGTCGATTTCAAGAAAAATAGTGGTTTAAATATTTTGGGAGTTGGCTTTACAGTTTATACCGGGAGTGAGTACGAAGGAGAAATGATGGAGGATGCCGCCAGGATCGTCTACACAGCGCATCTAAACGGATTATTTGCCGTCCTCTGGATGTACCCTCGGGGCAAAGCAGTAGCCGATGAAAAAGATCCTCATCTGGTTGCCGGTGCCGCCGGAGTAGCCGCCTGTTTGGGCGCTGATTTTGTCAAAGTAAATTATCCTAAACCCAAAGAAGGAGATCGGGCCAAAGCTCTTGGCGAAGCAGTAGTTGCCGCAGGTCGAACTCGACTTATCTGTGCTGGTGGCAGCAGTATGGAAGTCAAAGATTTCTTACAGCAGCTTCACGACCAGATACACATATCAGGAACTTCCGGCAACGCTACTGGTCGCAATATTCACCAAAAACCGTTGGATGAAGCCATACGCTTTGCCAACGCAGTATCAGCCCTCACTTATGATAATGCATCAGCCGATGACGCCTTTGCTATCTATAACGGAAAATGAATAGAATTACACTCAATGATTTCGTAAAAGCCAATAACGCCGATCTTGGAGCGCCTTTTCAACAATTACTCCTTGTCATCGAAAAAACTGCCAAAATAATAAATGATAAACTTTCCCGCAATGGCCTCATAGAAGAACAGGGAAGTTCTGGTGACACCAATGTCTATGGTGAAGACGTCCAAAAGCTGGATGAGTATGCCAACAAAGTCTTTACCGATGCACTTCTTGCTTGTCCCGCCGTTGCCGGAGTAGGATCTGAAGAATTGGCTGAGCCCAAAATTTCTGGACATGATGGATTATATCTCATCACTCACGATCCCCTCGATGGTTCATCTAATATCGACACCAATCTTCCCATCGGGACCATTTTTGGCGTCTATCCGCAAAATACTTCTGTCTTACAAAAAGGCAATACGCTGTTTGCCTCTGGCTATATTCTCTATGGTCCAAGTATGATGTTAGTCTATGCGACGACAGCAGGTAAGGTCAATGGCTTTACCTACGATTTCCAGACCAATGAGTTTATACTCAGTCATCCAGATATCAAGATCGGTGAGAAAAAAATTTATTCTATAAATGAAGGCAACTGGGAATTATTCTCTGAATCCGATAAAAATTATCTTACCGCTATTAAAAAGGAGGGCGGATATTCACTTCGCTACGTCGGTTCCATGGTCGCCGATATTCATCGTACGTTATTAAAAGGCGGCATATTTCTTTATCCTGCCGATAGTAAACACCCAGAAGGTAAGCTTCGTTTACTTTACGAAGTCGCCCCATTAAGTTTCCTCATCATCCAAGCAGGTGGAGATGGAGTAAGTAGGGGAGTTAACCCGCTGGATATTATGCCCTCTAAACACGACCAACGCGTCCCGATAGCTTTAGGCAGTAAGGTTGAAATTGAAAAATATTCTTCTTTCCAAAAATCCAATCCTATCTTGGACACCTTTAAAGTGATCTAGCTTGGCACATTGTCTTTAATGCATTTAATATAATTAACACTCCAGATTCGATACACAAGTACACATCGGGTGTGAACTTACCTTGGCATTGTTTGGATAAATCTCTCAATTAGGGCGTTTTCTATTGGGATGTGGGGGTGACTCTGAATTTTGGCGCGACTGCTGGTTCAAAAATAATACCTACTCCTTTCGATTCTGGCCTTATGTATGCGGTTGAAGAAGCTGGACCCGTCTCCTCTAATCTATCTTGATTTGGAGGTGTGTCACGTTGTATTTCAGGTGGCATGTTTCTTACTTGAATTGTAAATCCAGATTCAGAAGGCCTAAAAGTTTTCATTTGAGTAGGGTCGGGACTACCTCGACCATCGTTTACGATAGCATGTAGATTTGGACGAGCCGAAGATTCTTTCACCACCATATCTCCTCCATCTTTTCTACCAATAAAAGTGATTTCAGGGTCTACTTTTCTGGTATTTCCCTTTTTAACAACGTAACTTGTGTTTCCTTCTGATACTTTTATATCTTCTAGAAATGGAACTTTCCAATGTGTTTCCATAATTCACTTTATTATACCCTATAGCAATCAAATAGTCAAGTTTCGTAGTGTAACAGAATTAGGGTAACAGTTGTGTACACCATCACACCCGGTGTACACCATCACTACACCATCACACCCGGTGTGATATTAGGTTCACACATCGGGATGTGAAGGAAAAAGTACAGTCAATTCACCTTTAAAATTTTTATTTAAAGCCTCGGATATCTTGCCCCGCCAGATTTCTTCGTATACTTTTGTCAATTCCCTGGCAATTACTATATCAATATCCCCAAAGACTTCTTTGATATCGCTTAAACTATCATGAAGTCTATGCGGTGTTTCGAAAAAAAGTATTGTAGGCTTAAAATACTTCGATGTATCGATATATCGATGTAAGTCAGTTAAAATCGCTCTGCGTTTAACTGGTTTTGGAGGTAAATATCCCAAAAATAATATTTGATTTGTTGGTAAACCCGATGAAACCAACGCCGCTACAAACGAGGTCGGACCTAGTATAGGGACCACTTGGATGCCTTTTTTAATGCACTCGCTTACTAATTTATACCCTGGATCAGCAATGAGTGGTGTTCCAGCATCACTTACCAAGGCAACATTATTATTCTCTTCCAACAATTGTATTATTTCCGGAGTTTTAAATATCTCTACCTCATCATAGTAGGAGACCAATTTTGGAACTTTTATACCAATTGTTCGAACAATTGAACTATATTTTTCTCGAATTGTTTTCAACAGCTGCCCTGTTTTCCTGGTATCTTCACAGGCGATATAATCAACAGCAAAAAGAGTCCTAATAGCCCGTATCGTGATATCTTCTAAATTTCCTATTGGAGTAGCTACAATATAAAGTATACCCATATAAATAAGAATTATAAATTATGAATTATAAAGTATAAATGAATGAAAAA
>JACQJU010000015.1 GCA_016204905.1 Candidatus Gottesmanbacteria bacterium
ATTTCTAATTTCTAAACAAAAATGATACGAAGAAATACGAGAACAAAAAGATATCCCAAGATCAAGTTTTGTTATTTTTGCCAAAATAAACTTGATCCGTCGTATGAAGATTTGGATAACGTCAAGAAATTTATATCAGAAAGAGGGAAAATATTACCAAGATTGCGTACCGGACTATGTAATAAACATCAAGTGATTTTGACAACCACTATCAAACGGGCCAGATATATGGCCTTTCTTCCTTATATAGTCCGACCAATATAAACCGGAGATGAAAACAAATATAGCTGTCCATATTCCTAACAAAGCCGAAATAGTGGTTTCGCCTGGCGAGAATATCAAAAGAGAAGAATTATTAGCCAAAACCCGTGATGTAAGTTCTATAATCGAGATAGAGCTAGCCAAAATCCTCGGTGTGACGCCTCAAAAGATATCCAAATTCTTGAAGAAAAAAATAGGTGAAAAAGTAGCTAGGGGAGAACTCATTGCCCATAAGAAGAGTTTATTTTCTACTATCGAGATCAAAAGTCCTGAGGAGGGAATAATCGAGGAAATTAATCTAAAAGATGGTAACCTAATATTTAAAAAAAATATATCTGATGAGAAAAAAGTCTTATCACCTTTTTCAGGAAAGATCAGCGAAATCTCAGAAAAAAATATCATCATAGAATGTGAAATAGAAGAAGAATATGAAGGCGAGAAAGCCTTGGGACAGAGAGTCTGGGGCAAATTACAGCATATCAAGGGGGACTTTGTAGGAGTCTTGGAAGTGATGGAAGATATAGAAGAATCGATAATATTGGTAAATAATATTACCTCTGCGGCACTGGCTAAACTGGATGCTTTGGGAGCCAATGGAGTAATAACAAATAGGACTTTTGAGGAAATGCCTATAACATACATCAGTGTATCTAAGAATACTTTTTCTAAGCTAGGAGAACATACTGGAAGAGAGATCATGATCGATCCTGAGACTAACAAAGTTTTTGTATTATCCTAAAGATGAAATTATCCGTACTACGCAATCTAATTATTATATTTACTTTTGTAGTAGTGGCTTTTGGGGCCGGTTACAATGCTGGACAAAAAGGGGTAAACGTACCATATGTAAGTAGACCAAATCTAGTTAATACCACTCCCACAGTGACCCAAAATGTCGATTTTGCCCTCTTTTGGGAAGTCTGGAAGAGACTTTATAGAGATTTTACGGATAAAAAGTCTTTGGACCCTCAGAAGATGGTTTATGGAGCCATCTCGGGTATGGTGCAGTCATTGGGTGATCCTTATACCGTCTTTTTGCCTCCTACTCAAAATAAAGAGACAAAAGATAGTTTGGGCGGACATTTTGAAGGCATCGGAGCACAGTTAGGAGTGGAAGATAAAAAAATTATTGTTGTGGCCCCACTCAAAGGAACTCCGGCAGAAAAAGCGGGTATCAAAACGGGTGATTGGATAATCGAAGTCGATGGTAAAGAAACAACCAACTGGACATTACCTGAGACGGTGAGCGCAATAAGGGGAAGAAAGGGTACAAAAGTGGTGTTGAGTATAGTTCATAAAAATGCGACAAAACCGAGCGAAATAGCGGTTTTGAGGGATACTATCAATGTGCCATCTGTTGAGTGGAGTATGAAAACCAAGGATAGTGATAAAGTAGTTTATCTCAAGTTATCCCAATTTGGAGATCCAACTAATGCTGAGTGGAATAAAGCAGTAGACGAGATAGAAGCGCAAATACAGCAGGACAGCGATAAAAAGATAAAAGGGTTAATACTGGATGTCAGAAATAACCCTGGTGGTTATCTGTCGGGTGCAGTTTATATAGCCTCGGAGTTTTTGCCTAATGGAGTTATAGTGATGCAGGAATCTGCTGATGGCAGTAGAAGCAAATTTGAGGTAAATAGGACGGGGAGACTTTTATCTATTCCTATGGTGGTATTAGTCAATAAGGGCAGTGCTTCTGCTTCGGAGATAGTGGGTGGAGCGTTGCAGGATAGGAAAAGGGCGACATTGGTGGGAGAGACAACTTTTGGCAAAGGATCGATACAAGATGTACAAGAATTATCTGGAGGAGCAGGACTCCATATCACCGTGGCGAAATGGCTCTTGCCCTCGGGTAAATGGGTCAATGGAGATGGAGTAACTCCTGGGGTGAAAGTAGAGAATGATGAGGAAAAACCTGATGAAGATTTGCAGCTAAATAAAGCGATAGAGATATTGGTAAAATGAAATAATTTAAATTTACGGGTCCTGCCGCTTGGCAGCCCCACCGCCACCCACCCGCCTACCGGCGAGGCAGGCAAGGGGACCCCGGCGTTGGGGCTCCC
>JACQJU010000004.1 GCA_016204905.1 Candidatus Gottesmanbacteria bacterium
ACTCTCCATAATTTAAAGATTTATGATTTAGAAAAAGCTTTGAAAGAGATAGAGAGGGTAGGGCAGAAGAAGTTTGTGATGCTGGAAAGTTATAGAAATATAGAGGAATTATTTAATCTGCAATGCTGGGCACTTACTTGCAATGCTTTTTTTAGTAGAGAGGAATGGATTTGGCTATATAAACATTTTGGCTACACGGGAGATTATGAGTTTATTTATTTTGAGTAGATACCATAAACCCTCGCATAGAAAATTTTTATCGATTCGCAGTACTTGGAGATTTCTTAGTGTGTTGTTATTTAAATTTCCATTTATCGAACAGCAATTCGTTTACCATAAAGTCTTTCCTACATTCCATATGCGAGATCGAAAAAATTTCCTATCGCTCGGGTTTATTTACTTATTTCTATGTTAAAGCCATACAAAACTAAAGCAGCCATACTGGTAGAACAGAGAAAACCTCTTGCTGTGGATGAAATTTTACTTCCCGAGAAACTTTCTTTTGGGCAAGTTTTGGTGAAAGTGCATTATACGACTATCTGCGGAGCACAGATAAATGAAATCGATGGGGCAAAGGGGCCGGATAAATTTCTTCCTCATCTTTTGGGGCATGAGGCTTCGGGACAAGTTATGGATATTGGGCCTGAAGTGAAAAATGTAAAAAAAGGAAATTTTGTAGTACTTCACTGGCGGGGCGGAGCAGGGATAGAGGCAACCACGGCAAAATATTTATGGGGAAAGCGAATAGTCAATGCAGGTTGGGTAACCACATTTCAAAATTATACAGTAGTTTCCGAGAACCGGGTGACAGCAATAGCAAAAGAATTTCCTTTAAAACTAGCTCCACTACTGGGATGTGCAGTTACAACTGCCATGGGGGTTGTCAATAATGATGCGCAAATTAAGGTGGGGCAGTCTGTAGTAGTGATAGGAGCAGGAGGAGTAGGTCTAAATATTATTCAGGCTGCCAGTATGGTGAGTGCATATCCAATTGTTGCTATCGATATACTTGATAATAAGTTGAAAATGGCCAAAAAGTTTGGGGCGGATTTTGTTTTTAATTCGAAAAAGATAAAGGATATAGGATATAAGATAAAAGAGATAGTGGGAGAGGGCGGAGCAGATGTGATGATTGATACTACCGGGAATCCGAGAGTTATAGAGTGGGCATATGAGATGACTCATCCAGATGGAAAAACTATTTTAGTGGGAGTTCCTCCTAAAAATGATAAGGTTTCGATATATACATTGCCTTTGCATTTCAAAAAGATACTTCATGGGTCACATGGAGGAAGCAGCCAGCCGCATGTTGATATACCGAGATTGGTAAGACTTTATAAGGCAGGAGAGCTCAAATTAGATGGAATTATTACTCATGAATTTCGTTTGAAAGATATAAATAAAGCTATTGATTTGGTGAGAAGTGGAAGGGCTGGACGAGTGGTGATAAAGTTACTTGATTAGCCTCGCAAGGGCAGCCCTTGCAAGAATATGGCAAATTTTTATAAAAATAGAAAAGTGCTGATTACTGGAGGTTTGGGTTTTATAGGCAGTAATTTGGCGATAGAATTGGTGAAAGTGGGAGCTAAAGTAACGATTATTGACGCACTGATACCTACTTATGGCGGTAATCTGTTTAACATCGGGACTGTCGAAAGAAGGGTAATGTGGGTGAGAGGGGATATAAGGGAAAAAGGGATAGTGGATAAAGTTATAAAAGATCAGGAGATTCTTTTTAATTTGGCTGGGACACTTTCCCATATAGATAGCATGACTGATCCGATGACGGATCTGGAAATAAATTGTCGAGCACAATTATCACTTCTGGAATCGGTACGTAAATACAATCCAAGTATAAAAATAGTATTTGCAGGGACGAGAAATCAATATGGAAAGGCTAAATATTTACCGGTTGATGAAGATCACCCTCAAGAACCAACAGATATAAATGGAATAAATAATATTGCTGCAGAGAAATATCATCTCATGTATACATCAGTTTATGGCATACCGACGATTTCTCTTAGGATGACTAACACATATGGACCCAGACATCAGATGAGGCATCCTAGACAAGGAGTATTAAACTGGTTTGTAAGACAAGTATTAAATGGAGAAGAAATTATACTTTATGGCGGCGGGAAGCAGAAAAGAGATATTAATTATGTAGATGATGTAGTTAGTGCATTACTTATTATTGCTGAGAGTGTCAAAGGATGGGGTCAGGCATACAATTTAGGCGGTCAAGCAGTTTCTTTGGAGAATTTTGTCAGATTGGTAATAAAGATTGCTGGGAAGGGAAGTTATAAAAAAGTTGCCTTCCCCACAGATAGAAAGGCTATAGAAATAGGTGATTATATCGCGGACTATAGCAAAATGACCAAAACATTTGGCTGGAAGCCGAGAGTCTCTTTGGAGGAGGGGATAAAAAAGACTATTGATTATTATGAAAAATATAAAAAATATTACTGGTGAGTTTTACACCAAAACCCCGTATAAGAAATTTTTTTGATCGCAGTATTTTGCTCGCATATAAAATTTCCTTCCTTGCAAGGCTCTAAGGTATTGTTTCTGGTAATGTTTTTATATTTTGATCTAAGAATCATAAATTCTTTTATTAATTTA
>JACQJU010000140.1 GCA_016204905.1 Candidatus Gottesmanbacteria bacterium
ATATATTTATTGGAATATTTATTGCGTTTTCTGGTCTTTTTACCTCTGGCTGGTTTTCCTTGAGCGGTCTTGGGGTGCATACCTTCTCCTGATCTTCCTTCTCCTCCTCCGTGAGGATGACTACGTGGATTCTGGGCTGTACCTCTGACTTTTGGCCTTCTACCCATGTGCCTGGCTCTGCCGGCAGTACCGAGAATCACATTTTTCCATTCTTCGTTGGATAATTGGCCAACAGTGGCAAAACTCTCCAAGGAGACCATACGGAGCTCGCCTGAGGGCATCTTGATATGGGCAAATTTACCCTCTTTGGCGATAATTTGAGCAACCGAGCCTGCAGTACGGGCTAGCTGGGCGCCCCTTCCTGGAGAAAGTTCGATATTGTGGATAGGTGTACCCACGGGGATACTGGAAAGGGGCAGAGCGTTGCCTACTTTCACATCGACGAGCGCCCCTGATATGACTTTATCTCCGACTGCTAAACCAATAGGTAGGAGAATATAGCGTTTTTTACCATTGGTATAATTGATGAGGGCAATATTTAAATTGCGACCTGGGTCGTATTCTATAGCTATTACTCTACCCGTCAAATCTCTCAAATCTCTCTTCCAGTCTATTTGGCGATAAAATCGTTTTTCTCTACCACCAACTCCTTTTACTGTGACTCGGCCACGGTTATTTCTCCCTGATTTCTTGGGTAATAAGGATGTAAGTGATTTTTCTGGTTGGGTTTTGGTTATAGTTTGCATAAGATTATCCTTTGGTTTCCTCTCCAAAGAGGGCGATTTTTTCTCCTTTTTGTAACCGTACTTTGGCTTTTTTCCAATCGGCTTGGTTTACTTTGGTTCTTCTCCTGCCTACTTGTCTTTTTTTACCTTTCATATGGATTGTGGAGATAGTTACCACATGGACGCCAAAATGATCTTCGATATTTTGCCTAATAATATTTTTATTGGCTGATCTTTCTACCATGAAAGTAAAGACGCCTTGATTTGCGTCTAATAGTGATCTTTCGGTAATGATGGGTTTGATTAAGATGTTATTTGTAATCATTTTATAATCAATAATTAGTCTGCGGCCGCAGTCTTGTTATAAATTATATTCTTCTCTGGTTTACTAAGATATGTTTTTTCTAATACCGCAAATGAGTCTTTGGCAAAAAGTAATCTGTCATGAACTAAAATTTCGTAGGTATTGAGAAGATTGGCAAAAGTCATATCTAGACCGGCGATATTTCTAGATGCTAGAGTGATATTTTCTTCTTTTTTGGGTAAGACTAATAATATTTTCCGGCCATGCCTACCGGCAGGCAGGCGTTTTTTGTCGAGCAATTTCAAATTTTGTAAGACAGCTACCATCTCTTTGGTTTTTTTGCTGAGATTCTCGAGGCCGGTGACGGCTATGATTTCTTGCTTTTTGAGTTTAGAGGAAAGTGCACTGTAGAGGGCTTTTCTCTTCATAACCTTGGGCATATTGAGTGAAAAATCTCTGGGATGGGGTCCGTGGGCTATACCGCCACCAATAAAGATGGGTGATTTTTTGTCTCCGTGTCTAGCGCGACCTGTTCCTTTTTGACGATATATTTTGCGGGTAGAACCGGTCACCATAGAGCGGGTTTTGGTTGACTGGGTGCCTTGGCGCTGATTGGCCTGGTAAACTCTCACGGCTTGGGCTATAAGGATGGGGTTTTCTTTCTGGCTAAAAATCTCTGGGGGTAAGGATACTTTTCCGGTAATTTTACCAGAAGTATTATAGACACTAAGAGTAAGGCCGTCTGCCTTCTTTGTGGTTAGGGCCTTTTTAACTGTTTTTTTGGTTGTAGTAATTTTTTTCTTTGGCATAAACTTAGTTATTAGTTAGTTGGTTAGTTCGTTGATCGTAAAAAGAATTTACGAATTAACGATGAACGAATAACGATGAACTAGCTAACCATTTTTTGTATTATTAAGAGACTATTTCTTCCACCTGGGACTAAACCTTTTATGGTGAGAAGATTTTTTTCGGTATCTATTTTTATAACTTCTAAATTGGTGATGGTCACTTTATCGCTACCCATTCTGCCGGCCATCCTTTTGCCTTTGTAGACTCGTCCTGGAGTAGTAGATTGGCCTATGGACCCTGGTGCTCTTTCTCTATCTGATTGGCCATGGGTTCGGGGACCACCTCGGAAATGATGACGTCTGACAAC
>JACQJU010000141.1 GCA_016204905.1 Candidatus Gottesmanbacteria bacterium
AATATTAAATATGTTGGGTACTTTTACCCTGATAAAGAAAATATGGAAGACTGGAGTGAGAGTGACCCATTAAATTCTCTAACAGAATGCCAAGATTGGGTAAACAACATGATAGATCTATATGAAATTAGCGATGAAAATCAATATGATTATGTATGCGGAAAGGATTGCAAAAAAGAAGACGCATATAATCAGGGAGTATCTTATACTTGTCGTTCTAAAGTAAGGTAATAAGTAATATGCGACGCATAATTTATTTTATCAGAGATTATTGAAATTAGATATTCATTTATAAGTTCGAAAATCATCCCACAGCGGAGCAATAATCCTATTTGTAAATCGTCTAAAAATCGTCTATAATTCGTCTATAATCCTATGTTTCAACCCAGGTATACCATTACTAACCGCCTTTTAGCCAATATCAAAAGAATCAATACGTTAGTAAACGAATTGAATAACAAACGATTTCCTCATGTTGTACTCCTAGAATTAGAAAGATCAGCCCGCGAGGTATCTAGTTTCGCCTCGACAAGTATAGAAGGAAATCCTCTTCCCTTAACTGAAGTTAAAAAAATCCTTAAATCCAAACCCACCCATATTCGAGACAGCGAGAAAGAAGTGCTCAATTACAATCAAGCATTACAGGATTTGAATCAAAAGCTAAAGGAGGACGAATTGAAAGTATCTCTTCATCTTATTTTGAAAATCCAAAAGCAAGTAATAGATGGTTTACTTCCTCCTTTTGAATCTGGACGTTTGCGAGAGAAACCGGTCGTTGTCAATGATCCAAGAACTGGCCAACTTATCTATCTTTCTCCTGATGCCAAAGATATAAAGCCCCTCATGAATGATTTAGTGAAGTTTATAAACTCAAACAAAGAAAAAATAGACCCACTTATTTTAGCAGGCATTTTCCATAAACAAATGGTGATTATCCATCCGTTTATGGACGGAAATGGAAGAACTACCCGACTGGCAACCAAAGTATTACTTGCCGCGATGGGACTAAACACGTTTAATCTCTTCAGCTTTGAGAACTATTATAATAAAAATGTCACCAAGTATTTTCAAACAGTAGGAGAGTTTGGTAATTATTATGATCTAATAGACCTGCCTGCCGGCAGGCAAGGTAAAATCAACTTTACCAATTGGCTAGAATATTTTACTGAAGGGATCATCGATGAACTTTTGCGGGTACAGAAATTGCTTCCAAACGTAGCGGTAAGCCCCAAGAATAAATTACAACCGTACCACCTAAAAATTATGGAGTTCATACGAGATAAAGGGTTTATCACCGATCGTGATTATGCCAAGCTGACCAATCGGGCGAAAGCAACAAGAGCACTAGATTTTCAAAAGCTCATAGATCTTGGAATAATTGAAAGAAAAGGAAAAGCAAGAGCAACATATTATGTCTTAAAGGAAAGATAATTTTTCATTACTGCGCATTATCCTATTCGCCTAGGCCAAAAATCTACTTCGCTGTTTTAGGGAAAATAAGATCTGTATTGCGGAATAAAATTCATCGTTCGAAAATCGTCCCACGGATCGAGCAATGATTATCTAGGTTTTTCTTATCCTGGTATTATAAGAATATGAATTATTAGTAAATGGTTTAACTTATATCTCAACTTTATGCAGAAAATCAGATAGGATTCCTTGACAAGTTTATAGGACAGAGTACAATCGAACTTGTAATCATTTATAAAACTGTGAGGACACGAATTTTTAAAGCGTTTGGATTTTTACTTATCTTATTTCTTTTCTTTAAGGGACAGATAGCAGCACAAACGACACCTACTCCGACACCCGCATCAATCTTCATAATTACTCCAAAAAGTGTTCAGGGGAATTGGGGTGTTTATGGGTCCGGTAACGAACTTACCGATGAAACGTTTGATCCTACGCAAGGAAATTATGGGACTTACGCTCAGCTAGTAAATTCCGCTGACTATCTTATGGATGACTGGAATTCAGAGAACATGCCCACAGGTCAACTTGCAAGTCTACAATTGTGCTACAAATCTTGGTACACGGGTAATTACTTCACCTTTTGGACCGGTAATTGGACAGCCGGTGGCACTCCCTTTTGGACTGTAAATGGAGATGATAATATGGGAACTCATTGCCACGATATCCCAAATCCTTCAACTGTCCAATCTCAAATCCTAGCCAACAATTTTCACATAACGGCTCAAGGAGGGAATGCTTATCTTAATTATTGGTATATCGTGGCTACAATCGGCACTCCGCCAACACCATCTCCGACTCCAATATCTACTCCAACGCCAACACCCATCTCAACTTATAGTGCTTTCAATGATTTTTCCACTACCACCAACCCTTCACCCGGAGGAACATGGAGTTATGGATATACGCCTACTCTTGGGGGAGTATTTACACTGTATCCCAGTGTTTTGAATCACTTTAATGGTGCCTATCGATGGTCTCCCGGATTAACGATTGAAGATGGAAACGTGGTGAAGAATGTTACCGGAGTTGATATGCGGTATCCATATGATACTGACATAGTATATCCGGGAACAGAATACCTTCATTTTCATCCGGGACCAAACGGGGAAAATAGCGTTGTCCGTTTCAAAGCTCCTGAAACTGGAGTCTACGAGGTAAATGCTTCGTTTAAAAGTTTACGATATGGTGGGACACCGACGACTACAGATATCCATGTACTAATAAATTCTGTTTCACTTTTTGATGATCTAATTAATGGAAATATTCCCGGAGATGGTACGCATGATTTCTCTCGGTCGATATCTCTTTCTGCAGGAAATACACTAGATTTTGTTGTTGGTCGAGGTATTAATGGAACGTATCTTTTTGACAGTTCCGGTATTAAAGCAACTATTATAAATACTTCCTCTTCCGTCAATTTACCTCCAACTGTCGATGCCGATGGTCCCTACAGTGTAAATGAAGGCGGGTCAATACAGGTTAGTGCCACTGGAAACGATCCTGAAAATGGACTCTTAACATATGCCTGGGATTTGGATAATAATGAAAGTTTTGAAACTCCGGGACAAAGTGTAAATTTCTCGGCTGCAAATCGTAACGGGCCAGATACAAAAACCATTACAGTGCAAGTAACTGACGACGGAAATTTAACCGCAACGGATCAAGCAACTGTTGATGTAGACAATGTTGCACCAACTGTAGGTGTAATTACGGCTCCAACCGAACCGGTGTTAGTAAATATGCCAGTTTACACGAATGTCTCTTTTTCTGACCCGGGAGTTCCTGACACCCATACCGCAGTTTGGAATTGGGGAGACGGCAACTCATCATCGTGCCCTTCCAACTCAACTAATTGTACGCTAACCGAATCCAACGGTTCAGGTACTGTCACTGGATCTCACATCTATATCACTCCCGGAGTCTATGAAGTAAAGGTCATAGTAACCGATGACGACACAGCACCTGATGAGGAAATCTATCAATATATAGTGATATATGATAACAATGCAAATAGTGGTTTTGTCACCGGAGCAGGTACAATTATTTCTCCTCTTGGAGCCTACACTACCCAACCCACGCTCACTGGTATTGCACGATTTGGCTTTGTTTCAAAATATCAACCTGGAGCAAACACACCTACAGGAGACACCCAATTCAGATTCCAAACGGCTGGATTCACATTTCAAAGCACCTCTTACCAATGGCTTGTAGTTGGTGGAGCAAAAGCGCAATACAAAGGTACAGGAACAGTAGTCAACGATAATGGGAATTATACATTCCTTCTTAGTGCAATAGATGGACAAATCAATGGTGGGGGAGGAGAAGATAAATTCAGAATCAAGATCTGGGATACCAACACAAACTATGTTATCTATGACAACCAGATAGGAGCGGGTGATACAGCTGACCCCTCAATGATGATTAACTCTGGATCAATTGTAATTCATCACTAACTTTAAAAATTCTTCAAAAATCGTCAAAGAAACGAGTTCTTTGTAAACCCATCTAGAGAGCGGTTTTCCTCAGAAATTTTAATGATCCTGTTTGCTCCTTTCATCTTATTTTATATATAACCTCACAATTGACACAATATCTCCTTATTGAGATTATATTATTGTGAATAAATTTCTAAGGTTAATTACCTTCATATTCTTATGTGAAAGTGCCGGATTAATCGGCTCAATATTTACATTTAGCTCTGTAAGCACTTGGTATCCTACTTTAATAAAACCATTTTTTACCCCTCCATCTTGGATTTTCGGACCAGTGTGGACGATCATGTATTTATTCATGGGAATTTCTCTCTACCTTGTTTGGGGAAAGAAAAAAACAGACCTAAAATGGTTTTGGTTGCAACTTATCTTAAATTCTTTTTGGTCACTAGTTTTCTTCGGACTGAAAAATCCTGGATTAGCTTTTGTAGTAATAATTTTTCTCTTGACAAGCATTTTTCTCACCATCAAAACTTTAAGTAAAATTAATAAAACAGCAGCTTTCTTGCTTTATCCCTATCTTGCCTGGGTCAGCTTTGCATCAGTGCTAAATTTATTTATTGTGTTACTAAATAGATAAGAAACAATATCAAATCGCCCCATCTGGAAACAAGTTAGTGAAATATATAAGCGAAATTACTAAAATCGTGGTTAAAAGAGAACCGTCCCCATTTCAAATAAGAGTTGAATCATGGCGTGTTTTATAATACGTTCCTAAATAATCAACTAGGTGGAGCAACACTTTCATTTCAAGGTTACACTTTTGTGGATTGATCTTTGTGCTCAACTTTGACTATGAAATTGGGTTTTACACCTGCAAATGCAGGTAAGAGATGATTAAGTACTTGTTCTGCCGTCATACGAAACTTCTTTCCTCGTGCTGATATTTTGAGCCACCCTTCTTTATCTTTATAATACTTTTCGGTGAAATTTTTGGTGCCGAGAAAGATCACATAGGTATCATTCTTCAGATTCATTATACGAATGATACCATAATGGGTGATTGTGTCTAATTTTGTAGAACTAGTTATAGTAACATACGATCCTCGAGCATTTCGTTAAATAGGGGACTAAATAGGGGACGGTTCTCATTTAGGTAAGATATTGATAAAAAGAACTCTTAAAAAGAATTATCAATCATGAAGCTATTTAAGAACCGTCCCCTCTTGTTTCAG
>JACQJU010000138.1 GCA_016204905.1 Candidatus Gottesmanbacteria bacterium
ATGTCAAGTCAACTTGACATTTATATTTTATCTCTTTACAATTATGTATATGTATGAGAGAAATTATTACCAACAAAGTTTACGAACTTCGGAAATTAAAAAATATTACCCAAGAAGATCTGGCCAAACATTTAGGCGTAACGCGCCAGACTATTATTGCTATAGAAAAAGGAAATTATACGCCATCACTTTTACTGAGTATTAAAATAGCCAACTTTTTTAAAGTAAAAGTAGAAGAAGTTTTTAAACTAATCTATGAAAAATAGTATATTTTTAAACGAAACAATTATCGCCACTGTCCTTGTCGTTCTTTTAGTATTATTCTTAAATCCTTTTGATTTCCTTATGCCCCCTCCATTTCTTTCAATGCTTGTTATTGTCCTTATTGCTATCTTTGGTATGTTTGTTTCTATTGTCTGGAAAGAACAGGTGCGCGATGAACGGGAAGTACTACATCGCATGTTAGCTGGCAGATTCGCATTTCTAGTAGGTAGCAGTATTTTGGTTATAGGGATTATAGTACAGGAATTACGTCATGTTACTGACCCTTGGCTTATCTATGCACTCTCTGGCATGCTTATAGCAAAAATTGTGGGAATGTTATATGGACAGAAAAAATATTAGGTAAAGGAGGTGAGTTTATGAAACAACAATGGTTTATTATTGGAGGAATTATTATAGCATTTGGGATTGTTGGGGCAGTGTTACTAAAAAGTCAAAAAGCATCACCATCAAAACCAACTACTCAAAAGGAAGAGACAAAGAAAGAAGACGCCATGATGGGCAAAGGCTTTGTCATGAAGGATGGAAAAATGATGATTGAGGAAAATGGCAAAATGACTGCAATGATTGCCGATGCAACTCTAAACGATGGTACAAAAGTGACAACAAGTGGCCAGGTGATGAAAAAAGATGGTACGACCATGACTCTTACTGAAGATCAATCAATCTGGATGGATGGTACATTTGATGCTGGGAACATGAAAAAAGAAAGGGAGCCGAGCGGTACGATGATGAAAAGTAGTTTTGCAGGCAAACAATTAGCAGGCACATCATCTCCATATATTGAGTTCAACAAAGCTGATTATGGAAAAGCAAAGTCCGAAGGAAAGATTATCTTTCTGGATTTCTATGCCAATTGGTGCCCAATCTGTCGAGTAGAAAATCCTGAATTTATCGCAGGGTTTAACTCGCTTACCACTGACAAAGTTGTTGGGTTTCGGGTGAACTATCAGGATAGTGATACAGATGCTGATGAAAAAGCACTTGCAAAAGAGATGGGTATAACGCATCAAAATACAAAACTCATCTTTAAAGATGGAAAAGAAGTGAAACGAACACTTGAAGAGTGGGATAAAGAGACATTAACAAAAGAACTTAATGCCGTAGTCGGTAGTTAATATTGTATTCAAGTATCCTCCTTGTTTTTTAAAAGCGAGGCGGATACTCGTAAATCGATTATATGATAGTACTTCTTATTTTCGCCTTCATTTCAGGTCTTGTGACCATACTTGCTCCCTGTATCTGGCCACTTCTTCCTATTATATTATCCTCCTCAACCACCGGAGGTAAAGCAAAATCGTTGGGTATAACTCTAGGAATTATGCTTAGTTTTGCCATTTTTACTCTGACTATTTCTTATCTAGTCTCCCTCTTCGGATTTGATCCAGATATTCTACGATTATTAGCCGTTATTATCATAGGCCTTTTGGGACTCACCTTGGTTATTCCTCGATTTTCCGCCATACTCGAGGTATTTGTCAGTAGAATAAGTGGCAAATTTGTCTCCACCTCTCCAAATTCTAGAACTGGATTTTGGGGAGGACTGATTACAGGCGCTTCGCTGGGCATTGTTTGGTCTCCTTGTGCCGGTCCAATACTGGCAACTATCGCTACTCTTGCTGCTACCAAAGCTGTTAATCTTGAGTTAGTTTTGGTTACATTAGTTTATGTTACAGGTGTAGGTATCCCACTTTTTTTCTTTTCCTATGGAGGATCATTACTCTTGACCAAAACCAGAGTGCTTTCTCCTTATACTGGAAAGATCCAGCAATTTTTTGGAATAATTATGATTCTTACCGCTCTTGCTATCTTTACCAATTATGATAAAGTCTTACAAGTAAAACTGCTTGATGCTTTTCCTTCATATACTAATTTTTTAGTAAAATTAGAAAGCAACAATACAGTAAAAAAACAATTAGATATTTTAAAAGGAGGAAAGGATACATCCGATATGCAAGGCAAACCTTTAAATCAAGTCTCAGAAATGGGTGAAAAAACTCTTCCCAGATTGAGTCGGGCACCTGAATTTGTAGGTATTTTTAAATGGCTCAACGTGGATAAACCATTAACAATGAAAGAATTAAAAGGTAAAGTAGTGTTGATAGATTTCTGGACCTATACCTGCATCAACTGCATAAGAACTCTGCCTCATGTAACCGGCTGGTTCGAAAAATATAAAGATAAAGGATTGGTCATCGTCGGAGTCCACACTCCGGAATTTGAATTTGAGAAAAAGACAGAAAATGTAGAAGGTGCCCTAAAACAGTACAAAATTGGTTATCCAGTTGCTCAGGATAATGATTATGAAACTTGGAATGCTTATAACAACCGCTACTGGCCGGCAAAATATCTTATAGATAAAGATGGTTATATCCGCTATACCCACTTTGGCGAGGGGGAATATGATGTTACCGAGCAAAATATTCAAATATTACTAAATGAAGCGGGAAGTTCAGTTACCGAGGAGCTAGAAGAAATGCCAGACGAAACGCCAAGAACTAGAATTAGTCCCGAGATGTATCTTGGTTCATCGAGAATGTCTAATTTCTATCCCAATGGAAATGTAGCGAATGGTAGACAGACTTTCACTCTATCTCAAAATATATCTCAAGATACTTTTAGTCTGGGCGGGGAGTGGACGATAGATGATGAGTACTCCATGGCTGGAAAAAATGCAGTTTTAGAATTAAATTTCTCTGCAAACAAACTCTTCTTGGTTATGCGACCGCCTACCGTGAAAACGCTCGTGAAATTAAAAGTCTCTGTTGACGGAAAATTAGCTGATGATTTAAATGCAGGAATAGATGTGCAAAATGGTATTGTTACCATTGAGTCAGACCGACTTTACAACCTGGTAGATCTAAATAGAAAAACAGAAAATCACTTATTGCGTCTGGAATTTGATCCCGGCATCTCCGTATACGCTTTTACTTTTGGGTAAGAATGCCAATGCAAGCAGAACAATTACAAAATAAATTTGTCGCAGTTTTAAATAAAAAAATTCCTATTGGCATCCTCATGAATGCCTTCGGCCATATGGCTGCTGGTTTATCTGGAAGTTTCCCAAATGTTGCGGAAATGAGATTTGATTCTTATTTTGATCAAAACGGTGGAGAACACAAAAGCATTTCTGATAATCCATTTATCATTCTTGCTGCAGATAATTCCAACCAGATTAGAACATTAAGAAATGCATTGATAGAAGCTCGAATCCATTTCGTCGATTTTACTGATACGATGACAGTAGGCACTTATATCGAGCAAAAAGAAAGAACCAACAATACTTCTGAAATCAATTTAGAATATTACGGCATATGTATCTTTGGTCCTATCGCAGCTCTTAATCAATTAACGAAAAAGTTTTCTCTCTGGAGGTAATAATTTCATATTACTATGCCTGCCTGCCGGCAGGC
>JACQJU010000139.1 GCA_016204905.1 Candidatus Gottesmanbacteria bacterium
TAAAAACATAAGTAATAAAATCCTCTATTTAGATTGCTAAATCAATATAAGTAACTCCCGGGGTTACGAATACGGGGTTACCGACGAATACTAGACTCTTTCTTCTGCTATCTTTGAGGGTTCGGGGGATTTTTGACCAACATATTTGGCCGTTGCTTTTTTATTATATGGCACATCTGCTGCGCTAGATAACTGTTCAAAAGTCAGAGCACAAACCCTCATCCCGGGATACAAAGCTACTGGCATCCTACCCATATTACCTAGTTCCATGACTACCTTACCCCTCCAACCAGGCTCAAAAACTGAAGCAGTGGAATGAACCACAATTCCCAATCTCCCCAAAGAAGATCTACCCTCAAGACGCGCCAATAAATTATTGGGGAGTTCAAAACTTTCTATCGTAGTAGCCAGTACAAAGTCACCCGGCTGCAGTATAAAAGGATCACCATCAGAAATCTCAATCTCACTCGTCATCTCTCTACCTAATTTATTATCATAGGGATCAATGTAAGGATAGCGACTGTGGTTAAAAACCCTAAATGTATGCCCGAGTCGTAGGTCAACAGAACAGGATCCGAGTTGCGTGCTGACATCTATCTTGGGGTTAATTTTGATAATACCTTCTTTCAGTAGTTTTTTAATACCGCGGTCAGAGAGAATCATATATAATATGCGAATTTATGCGAATACGAAAGTTTCGAATTTTTACGAATATGCTAATAATTCGCATATTAGCATCCATTCGTTTTCCGCCAGTTGGCGGATTCGCAAATATTCGCATGATCTTACACTCGCATTCTATCACATTCTTGCTTTTTCACCAGATACGTATTTAAATGAAAGTAGGAGATAATTCCTACTTTCATCCTGAAACCAGCAGGCTGAAGGATCTCTAAAATAGATATAATGTTAAATATCTCAAGCTCAATTAAATCATTTGCCAGATTACACCCCAAAAATAAGATCCTTATCCTTTCGCTTTTGGCCTTTACATTTCTGCTTGGATTTCTCTTACCGGTTATTGTTTCCCGTACTGCTTTTTCCCCAACGAGTTCTCTGGAACAAACTTCTCCCTCTCCCACCCCCATCCCGGCAACGGTCAAACTCCATAGTTCCAAAAGCCAATTTAAAGTTGGTGAATCATTTAGCCTGGATATCATATTAAATTCTAATAACCAACCCGTGGAAGCAGCCGATTTTGTTTTAAATTATGACCCAATCTACCTCAAAGCTACCCAAATAGTCACCGGTAATTATTTCGGCCAGTTTCCGACAAAAAAGATAGACAAGGATTTTATCAAAATATCTGCTGTAGCCGCCTACAAAGGCAACAAAATCATCATCCCTCAAGGAGAGGGCGTCGTGGCAACGCTCACATTTGTCCCTCTCAAAAAGACAACTACTACCATCATCTCTTTTGACACTGCCCAAACAATAGTGGCCTCTGGTGGACAAAATATTACGGGGCTACTTTCTCCACTTTCTATCAGTGTTGACTAAATATGGCAAACAAATCGCGAGGTGAAATCGCTACTCTACTGACAATTGTCGGAGCCAGTCTTCTTCTACTGGGTATATTTTCTGGCACCAAACTAATACAGATGGGAACTGGCAGCAATCCATTTGCCAGATTTATATCACTATCTAGTATCTCTGATAGTAAACTGGGTATTTTTATCCTCTCTAGTTACTCGCCTGGTGCTAAAAAGATAGTGGCAGTGGGACCCAAAGTCATAAAAGTATTGGACCCCCATCTCAACGCTTCACTACTAACAGCCGCCAAAGAGTACAAAAGCAAATACCCCAATGGCAAAACGGTTTTGCGAGTTTATGACAATACTGTGGGTCTGAAATATAATATCTCACAAGATCCCGTGCTATCAGCCCAAGATCTTTTTGATAAAGTAATCAACCCAGCCCTCACCAGTTTAGGTTCAGACTTAAGCCTCTTTGACTATATCGAAACTCCCAATGAAGTCGATAATGTCGTTGATTTCTCGACTGTCGAAAATGTCCGCTGGCTAGCCAAATTCTGGCTCAAATTAGCCCAGCTGAATCATGAAAAAGGAATCGCTAGTTGTGTGGCTAGCATCTCAGTCGGAGGAGTAGGCGGCAATACCGATGCCGAAATAGGCCAAAGGATAGCCGAATTTGTCCCTACTCTCAGAGAAGTAAAGAAAATGAATGGCGCCTGGTGCTACCATGCCTATACACTCGAATATTCCAAAGATCCCCTAGTAGAGCAATGGTACTCACTACGCTATCGTAAATTTTATGCTTACCTTCAATCAAACGCCTCTGATATAGCTGATATACCGATGATTCTTTCTGAAGCAGGCGTGGATAAAACCGGCAATCCCACGACCGATGGCTGGCAACAAAGAGGATCAAAAGCGCAGTATGAGGATTGGCTCAATTGGTTTGACTCTGAATTAAAAAAGGACTCTTATATACTCGGAACTACTCTTTTCCAAATCGGTGATACTCACTGGAGCTCCTTTAACCTTGAGCCCATCGCCGACTATCTGGTGGCTCATATCGGCGGACAACTCATCAGCGTCACTCCACCTCTAACCGTCACTCCGCCCCCAGGCGGAAACCAACTCTCTAAAAGTAAGCTGGGTGTATTTATAGTCAATTCCTCTGCCGGTGCCCAAGAGATAATTCAAGCAGGACCACGAGTGATAAAAGTGATGGATCCACATAAAATTCCCTCACTTATGCAATTAGTCAGAGACTATAAAACACTCTATCCAGGTGGCACAGTACTGATGCGAGTCTATGTGCCCCAAAGCGTCCAGTACCCCCAAACCACTCTTCCCGCCGAGGCTGCGGATAGTTTTTTTGATACCCATCTGTCTCCAGCAATAAATGCCTTATCAGAATCCGATAGAAAACTCATGAATTATCTCGGTGGCACCAATTATATAGAAAATTTTATGTGGAATAAAATCACCACCGATGAAGAACTAACATGGTTTTCCAATTTTTGGATACAACTAGCAACTCGCATAAAAGCGGCCGGATTTAAACCAAATTTCGGAGAGTTTTATGTAGATGGAATAGGAACAAGTGAGCTAGATAATTTACTACCCGCAATTGAAAAAACCAAAAGTTTAAATGGCATCTGGAGTTATCATGGATATACTAAGCGCTATACACAAGATACCGCCCCTAAATTCGAAGGAGGTAAATCACTCTTATATCGATCTTTTTATAATTTTCTCAAACAAAACGCAGCAAATCTTTCTGACATCCCCATGATCCTTACCGAAGGAGGTGTGGATTGCCTGGGCAGACCACAAACAGATGGCTGGAACGGAAAGGACCCAGAACCAGGAGACGAAAACTATGAAGAATGCGGAGGTAACAAGAACGATGGCAGAACTGGACCCATACTTTCTCGCGGCAATAAAGATAATTTCATCAGCTGGCTCAAATGGTACGACAACGAACTCCAAAAAGATCCGGCTATCTTGGGGATCACTCTCTACCCTATCGGCGCCTCCGCCAATGATTCAGGCAATCTAGAACCCATAGCCGACTGGTTTGCCGAGTATTTAAAAAATACCTCCCTTACTCCCACCCCCACCACTCCTCCCGGCGGTACCACCCCCACCTCCACCCCGCCACCAGGGGGTACAACTCCCACCACTCCTCCAGGTGGAGACTCTGAAGGAACAAAAATTGAAATAAAAGTCTATAGATTAAAAAATGGAAAGAAACAATTATGGACTAGCGCTGATGGTAAGGCCAAAGTCTATATAGCCGGACCTACTACTAGTGGAGGAGAATTTTCTGTGGTTATGGATGTACCCACCACCTCTGGTACCTGTCAGGATGATGAAGGACATGACTTCCCCTGTTCTCCTGGTACTATTCTCTGGGAAGGAGCTCCCAGAAATGGTACTGCTCCAGGTAGTAGTTACTCAGTCCAGATAGCCTCACTTCCTTCTGGTCTTGCGCCCACTCCCTATCCTCATGACGATGTAACAGTAGCATCAGGAGCAACTACCAAAGTAGAATTGCTAGTAACAGAAGGTACCTGGGAACCTCTAGGCTACACCAATAAAGACTACCAAAGAATCATCACCCAATATGCCAATGGAGAAATCTCTCCTCTTACCGTCTCTGCCTGGCTATCTGCTGCTACTCGTGTACCCAGTCTCCAGACCTCCATCTGTTATCCTCCGAGGTGTGAGTTTAATCAATAATAAAATTCGTGCTACAATTCTACTATGAACTTTTCATTTTTAACTTTTAACTTTTAACTTATTCTATTATGTCTCTACCCAAATATCTTTCCTGGTATTTACACGTCTACCTAAAAAACAATCTCCTCATTATCAGGAATCTCCTCCTCTTTTTCTTTTATTATTTTTCTATCCCTCTCCATCTGCGGACTCTTTTTGCCCCCTGGAAAAGACAAGTTTACTCATACAAGAAACCCGGCTTTCATCCGGATGAATGGATGGGCATAGTGTTCTCAAACACAATATCCAGATTTCTCGGAGCAATCATAAGAAGTGCAACTATCTTCTCTGGATTAACTATCATCGCAATGACACTGGTAATTAGTATCCCGCTCATTATTCTGCTTTCGCTTACCCCACTTCTTTTTCTTCCTATTTATTGGCATATCCTCAGTTCCCAAATACCCCTATCTACCAAACTCATCCAAAAGTCAAATCGTAATCTCAAAAAACTTTTATTTTCTCTACTAGATACCCCCGAGGGTACTTTTCTATTTGAAAGACTGGGTTTGTCCAAAAATAAACTCTCCCCATATTTCCATAATATCTATGACCAGGGAGACTTCTCTCTCTTTGAGCACTCTCTTCCCACTCATCAAACCCCTACTCACCATCTAGATATTATCGATCTTATTATAGCCCTCAGTCACTCTTACCCACCTCTTACTCATCTTTTAGAAAACCATTTTATCTCTGATAACTTACTAAAAGAAGCTCACGATTGGTATCACTTAACCACAAAATCTCCTCAAAACTCCTTATTGGATCTGGAGTCGCTACTACGCATACCTGGTATAGGCAGAGATTGGGCTTTCGGCTATACCGTAAATCTGGATAAATACTCCGAAGATTTAAGCAAAAAATACACTCTTTATAAAAATGTCTATGGTCGAGACAAGGAAATAAAGACAATCGAGACAATACTCAGCAAAACATCCCAAAATAGTGTAGTTATAGTAGGCGAGGTGGGAGTCGGCCGGCACGCCATAATCTATGGACTTGCCAAACTAATAGGCAGCGGTTGGTGTCTCCCGCCTCTTTTTCACAAACGAATCATTTCTCTTGATATCAAAAGTATAATGGCCGAGTATAAAGAACTTACTTCAGCAAAGGAAAAAATAAACCAGCTCTTTGATGAGGCCAGGGCCGCTGGCAATATCATATTGTTTATCGATGCCATCGAACAATATCTTTCCACCGAAAAAGATAAAATCGACCTAACCCAGGTCTTTGCCGAAAATATCTCCGATGGCAGGCTGCAAATCATATCTATCACTGATATGCACAATTACCACCATCATCTCCTCCCCAATCAAACGGTCACCAATCTCTTCACCAAAGCCGAAATAGCCCCTCCAGATGAAAAAACAGTTCTCGAAGAATTGGAATATTCCATAGTCCCCGTCTTGGAACAGAAATATGATATTGTAGTCACCCTCCAATCTCTCAAAGAAATCGTGAGGGATGCGGCAAGATATCCATCAGCAAATCCTTTCCCGGCCAAAGCCATCGATCTACTTGATGAAGTCATGGTCTATGTCAAGGAAGAATTGAAAGAAACATATGTTACACCTCACCATATCCAAGAATTTATCAGTAGAAAAACCAAAATACCCATCGGCAAAATAACTGGTCTAGAAAAAGAAAAACTCCTCCGCTTGGAAGAACTCCTCCACCAACAAGTCATCAACCAAGAAGAAGCAGTGAGTGCGATTGCCAATAGTCTGAGAAGAAGAAGAACAGGAGTAGGAAATGTCAATAAACCAGTAGGCAGTTTCTTATTCCTAGGACCCACAGGCGTAGGAAAGACAGAAACCGCCAAAGCACTCGCCCGGATATATTTTGGCTCTGAAGATAAAATGATTCGTTTCGACATGAGTCAATACCAAAGAGATGATGGTCTAAAAAGACTCATAGGTAGACTTGATACCAGGGAAACAGGAGAGCTAACCAAGAGTATTATCGATCATCCTTTTTCCCTCCTACTTCTGGATGAAATAGAAAAAGCAGACAAAACTATCTATAACCTCTTTCTACCACTACTAGATGAAGGATATATCCAAGATGCTATCGGGAGAAGAATAGATGCCAAGAACACCATCATCATCGCTACTTCCAATGCTGCCTCCGAGTATATAAGAGAGATTGTACTAAAAGGCCAAATTCAAAACCTAAAAAAAGACGTCATCGATTACACCCAAAGAAAACACATTTTTGCTCCCGAATTTCTCAATCGTTTTGACGATGTGGTAGTTTTTACCCCTCTGTCTGAAGGTCACCTAAGAGAAGTGGCAAAATTGCTGCTCCAAAAACTAAATGACCAACTAGTAAAACAAGGCTATTCTCTGGAGATCACTTCTGATCTAGTAAAAAAGCTCACCACCATAGGCTACGATCCTGTCTTTGGAGGCAGAGCGCTCAAAAGAACAATATCAGAAAAAATAGAAAACAAAATTGCCCAATATATATTGGAAGGAAAACTAAAAAGAGGCCAAGTAATCAATATAAATCTAGATTAACCGCCGCTAACAGTTGCAGGAGCAAAAGGTTTCACAACCCGGGATTAGTCCTATATATCTCTTCGACTCTTTTCCCCATTTCGATCCCATCTTGAGCAACTGCATCATATTGTGCTTGGTTTACGGTATCAGGGAAGCCGGATTCCCAGGGATAAGGACCAGGAAAAGTTTTGTTGAACAAATCGCCTACCTGACCCAATGCATCGCCGGCTGCATCAATAGTATGCTCTATAATATTACCCGTTCCTACGGCTATCTTGCCACCAACATCCCAGGCCCAATGAGTAAATCTATCAAAAGCAGTTCCGGCAGCTTGACCAAAATTGTGTGCCGCAGTCCCCACCGCCTGAGTAAAATCATGCAAACCTTTGGACCAGATCGCGCTAGTTTTACCCATCAGCGCACTGAAAGCAGCCGCAGATAGAGCAGCCGGCCAGATCATACCTATGGACTTACCAAGAGCAGCCTTAATATACATCTTTCTATCCATATTATCTTGAGCACTCGGTATTTGTGATTCCAAACTCGCAGCATAGGCCGCCTTATCATCTGTTCTTCTATTTACCAGTTCCTGGAAAAATTTCGAAGACATATCACCAGCAGCCCTTATTTTCCTATACACACTACTGTATCGTCCCCAGTCTTCTGGGTTAACCGTAGAATCCTGTATGTCGTTAGCAACTCCCTCTAAACCGATCGCTTTATTCAATAAACTTGTCAATCTACCATCTGATAATCTCTGCAGCTTCGCCTCTCCGTCAGGAGCGGCATAATTTAGTACTTTATCAACATCCCCACCCTCTACAAAGCGTTGTACCAAACTTCTCGAAGGTCTCATGAGGAAATCGTGAAAACGGCTAAATATGCCATCTCCTTTTCGAGTAAGTGTATGAGCTATATTTCTCCCAGCTCTATCTCCGAAAATTACTCTAGCTCCCATATCAGATAATAAAGATGCCGCGGAAACAAACGGAACAACGGCAACCGGAGCCTCAGCCAAACTAGTTCCCGCGGAAGCAGCTGCAGTAAAAAATCCTACGCCCGCTGCAGATAGTGGATCACGCCGGTTTGGACCTACCTCATCACGAGTATTTTGCCCACGGGCAAAGAGCGTCATCCTATCTTTTAAACGACGTCCCCAGTTTTCAGTGGTGGAAGTTAAACCAGTAGTAGGAGGCCTTGCTGCGCTTTCCAATGCACTTAGACGATTTCGCAGTTCTACGTTTTCAGCGCGTAGTTGATCGCCTGACGCTTGAGGAGCAGTAGCAGGTGTCCTAGACGCATCTGCAATAACTGTAGGAGAGGCACCAGCGGGTGTTTGAGCCTCAACATTATTGGCCATATGACCGCGCATTATACTATAGGACAACAAGTTTTGCAACTATCGGCCTTTTTGCCTCTACTTTCCTTCGCTCTTTGTAAAATGATATAATGACGTTTACTTGGCGCAGTGGCGAAGAGGTAACGCGGGAGTCTGCAAAACTTCTATGCAGGGGTTCGATTCCCCTCTGCGCCTCAGAGGAAATTTTTAGGGTGATTGGCTCAGTGGTACCTGCCCGCATTACTTCGCAAAGCGATGCAGGCGGGGAGCCGCGTTCCTGACCTGCCCGCCGTAATGCATGGGCCGCTGGTTCAGCGGGAGAACGCTTTCCTGATAAGAAAGAGGCGCTAGGTTCGACTCCTAGGCGGCCCACAAACGGCATGCAGGCGGGTAAGAACGAACCTGCCCGCAATGCTTACGCATAGCGCGTTGCAGGCGGGGGTCCCAGGTTCCCTGCCTGCCGGCAGGCAGGGATCCCAGGCTCACCCACCCTTTCTTACTCTTACCTGCTTATGTCCGAATCCGTTCCAAAAGAATTAGGTGAAAAATTAGATAGATTTGGAATAGTTTTAGGAATCCCGGCAGCCTATCCTCGCGAAGCAAGACAATTATACGTCCCAGAAAAACCTCACGTTTTTCTTGCCACACAATTTTATCTTTTAGCATCAGAGGAAGAAACAGCTCAATTAAAATATCATCCCCGAGCCAGTATACAAGAGATCGAGCTACGCAAAAGCGATGATACGCTAGAGCATGGATTACTCTTAAAAGATGTTATAGTTATGCTTGGTCATGGTTTAGTATTAGGTAGAAAAGATAAAGACTGGGTTTTTAGAGGTACTCGTTTACCTATTAGTGATACTGTAAAAGCATATGAGGAAACTGCCAAATTAATAGGAGATCCGCCTCTAGATATAATTATTTGTTGTCGTGATAATCTAACACTTCCGCCAAACACTCAAGCTGTAGCTACTTTTTCAAGAAAAGATATACCTTATATCCGTCCTGATGACACTGCGCATGTATTAAATACTTTAGACCAAAGCACTAATTTCCAAGATGGAATAGGTGTAGAAATGGTAGCGAAAGCAAAAAGGTGGGATGATATCTATTGGTGGCTTAATTATTGGTCTTATTTTCCTAGACAACAAAAATTTCCTTCGTGGGCAAAAAAAATTACACCTTAATTTTTTTCCTAGTTTTTAATACTGATAGAGAACTATTTATAGCAGATAAGACCTGATCGATATCATTTTTAGCTACATATCCCATATGAGCCACTCTTATAATTTTACCCTTCGTCTCCCCCATCCCTCCCGCAAGTTCTATATGATATTTTTCCCTCAAAATTGTGAGCCATTCTTTCCCATCAATTCCTTCGGGAATTTTGATAGAAGTAACCGCCGGCGAGGCATCTCTATCATCAACAAATAATTCTAACCGATGAACCGGTTTATCGGTGTAAGTTTCAATATTTCTAATTCCTTCTCTTAATTGTCTCATCAACAATATATGTCTTTTAAAGATATTTTCTCTCCCATCTTTCTTCATGATTTGTAAAGATGCATCCAATCCAAAAATAGTCGACACTGCACAAGTAGCTGGAGTCTGATGCTTCTCGGCAAATTCTTTGTACATCGCTAGATCAAAATAATAATGAGGCATCTTCGCCCGCCTCTGATATCCCCAGGCCTTTTGGGAAACCGCAATCATCGCTATCCCGGGAGGAGCCATCCAGGCTTTCTGCGAAGCAGTTACCAATACATCTATTCCCAATTTATCCATGGGTAAATCTACTGCTCCCAAAGCGCTTATGGAATCAACCAAAATGAGAGGCTTGCTTTGATGTTGTTTCACCAGTGGTATTAACTGATCTAATTTATTTAACACTCCTGTGGCCGTCTCATTATGAGTAAAAAAAACTCCGGCTATCTTTTTATACTTGTGTATTACCTCTTCTACTTTTTCTACTTTTACTACTTCCCCTACTTGCGCTTTTATATGTATCATATTTCCCCCAAATCTTTTAGCTATCTCCGCCCACCTATTACCAAACTCTCCACAAGTGAAGAAGACGAGTGTGTCTCCAGGCGAAAAAAAATTACTTATGGCCGCCTCCAGTCCACCCATCCCGGATGAGGTAAGAAGAAAAATATCATTTTTTGTCTGGAAAAAATATTGGAGATTTTTTGTCACCCTTGCCTGCATTTCCTCATACTCATGTCCCCGGTGATTGATAACCTGTCTCGATATTGCCCTGAGGACTTCTTTTGGCAGCGGTGTCGGCCCAGGAATTCGTAAATTAGTCATGTTAATTAATTAAATATAACATTACTTATTATATTTATATCAATTGTTCAAACAAATGAACTAAATGGAGGAGAGTTGACGTTGCCTTTTAGATAAAGACTTTCCTGCTTGACTTTTCGCTTGCCATCGAGCCGAACCATATCGCTTACGGGGACTAAGTTTCAAAAGTATTTCCTCTATTTGATTACGTAATTCTTCATATCTCTTATCTTTTAGAATCTTCTGATATGCTCTCTGATAACCTGGTGCTCCGATAAGAATCTGTCTATGCACACCTAATATTGTTGCCTTGGAAACTTTAAGTGTTTCATCTATTTGTTCATATGTATGTCCTCGATTTAGAAGGATCGCTATAGCAAAGCGCTTAGCCAATGTTATTTTTTCTGTGTAAGACAAAAGGGTCGTCATAAATTCTTCTATATGAAAGGGATTAGTAAGACTTGCAAGATATGATCGGAATATCTCAAACATTCTTTCTTCAACTTCACGATCTAAACGTCTTTTAGATACTCTACCCATTTATATCAATTATTCAAACAAATGA